>CAIJTV010000778.1:0-5859 GCA_903823635.1 uncultured Planctomycetaceae bacterium | reverse complement strand
GGACAAGCCCGAAGTCTATCGTCAGCGTTCCGCCGAGTTCTTTCCTGATCGCCTGACGATGCCCGTCGCGACGACCACCGGAGGCAAGGACACGCTGGTTCCAGCAGACAGCGTCCTGCGCCTGATGGATGCACTGAAGAAACAGGGATCGCCGGCAATGTCTCTGCATCGGCCTGAAGGCGGTCACGATACCAACTACGAAGAGACTCGGTCCGCGTTTCGGTTTGTGATCGAAAACCTGGCGGCTCGACGAAAACAGCAACCACAAGTGCTCAGCAACTCTGATCAGCCGATGACGATCGTGTGTCTGGGCGACAGTGTGACGGGCGTTTATTACCACACCGGTGGTCATCGAGCGTATCCGGAAATGCTTGAGCTGGCTCTGAAGGCTGCTCATCCCAAGGCCACAGTCAAAGTCATTAACGCCGGGATCAGTGGCAACACAACTCGCGACGGGCTCAATCGCCTGGAGTCCGACGTGCTGAAACATAAGCCGGATCTTGTGACAATCAGCTTTGGCCTTAACGACATGGTGCGCGTGCCGATCGAGGAATACCGAAGTAATCTGGAACAACTGATTGATCGCTGCCGTGCTCAGAAAAGTCAGGTTGTTTTGTGTACTCCGAATGCGGTCATTAACACAGATGATCGACCGATTACAAAGTTGGTCGAATACTGCGAAGTCCTGCGGACCGTCGGTCGAGACAAGAACGTTCCTGTCTGTGATCAATACGTGGCCGGTGAAGAGTTGAAGCAGCGTGCTCCGTGGACGTGGCGACTGACCATGAGTGACGCGATTCATCCCAACATGGACGGTCACAAGCGGATGGCGGAGGAGTTGTGTCGAGTCATCAGTGGAGCCAGGGTTTCTCTCGACGCCGTTCAACCGCCGTTGCCGATTCTTCAGCGAACCAGGAAACAACTGGCTGACGGCGCGCCACTTCGAATCATGGCGATGGAACCTGTTGCTGCGATGGTTGAAGCCGCCATTCGTCAACATCATCCCGATGCTAAAATTGAACTGACGACATGGACCGTGGCAGGGAAGTCGCTCGCTCAACTCGAACAGGAAGCCAATGCGCAAGTGCGTGCCATGAAACCGGACCTGGTCGTTCTGACAATCCCCGCTGAACTCGCTGTTGCGAACGACGAGCCGACCGTGCATTCCATGTCGTGGATCATGAATTGGTCACTCAGTTTTGGCTTGCAGGAATGGGACTGCGTTGTCGTCCATCCGTCCGTGCTCACGCCAGCCGCTCATCCGGGAGAAGATTCGCTGATCAGAAAGCTGGTGCACGCTCAGCATTTGGCGTTGATCGATCGAACTTCAGAATCAGAGTCGGCCGCTGAGATCATCCAGCGGTGGTTCAAAGCCGATTTGTCGTCCCCACCGCAATAAGTCTCCAACTGAAGCGGAGTTCTGGGCCACAATCGGCCGAAAATACAGGTTTGAAGACGGGTTCGAGAGGAACTATTCTCCGTACGGCGTGAATTGAGGCAGGGTATTCGCAGGATACCTTTCGAAGTGAGCCTCAATGGTCGCTGCGCAAAGAAAATAACTCGTTGTGGATGTCTTTGTTTCTGACCGAACGCGCGACTTCTCGTAGCAGCCGCGAGTGGTTTCGGCAGGCTTTTTTTGACAAGAATGACTCATGATTCAGGTTCAGCTTCCGGACGGTACAATTCTCGAACATCAGGACTCAGCCAGTGCACTGGACGTCGCCGCTGGTATCGGCGAGCGTCTGGCCAAGGCAACAATTGCCGCCAGCATCAATGGCACGGTTGTGGATTCCATGCGACCACTGGCAGATCTTACCGATCTGCGCCCGGTCCCACTGAAACTCATCACAGAACGTGACGCCGAAGCGCTCGGTGTTATGCGCCACAGTTGTGCGCATGTGATGGCCCGAGCGGTGATGCGACTTTATCCGGGCGTCGGTCTGGCTTTTGGTCCGACAACCGGCCATGGATTTTATTATGACTTCGATCTCAAGACGCCTATCAGCGAAGAAGACTTTCCTCGCATTGAAGCCGAGATGCAGAAGATCGTCGACGCGGCCGAATCGTTTGATCGCTTCGATGCTTCTCGCGAAGAAGCCATTCAGCTTTGCAGTGATCTGAGTCAGACCCTGAAGACCGAACATATCCGAACTGGCCTGGCTGAACATCCAACGCTCAGCTTCTATCGCCAGGGCGAGTTTGTCGATTTGTGTCGTGGACCACACATTCCTCACGCAGGCAAAATTAAAGCCTTCAAGCTCACAAGCGTCGCGGGTTCGTACTGGAAAGGCAATGCGTCCAATCGTCAGCTGCAGCGAGTTTACGGGATTGCGTTCTTCGACAAGAAGGATCTGAAGGCACATCTCGAACAGATTGAAGAAGCCAAGAAGCGTGACCATCGCGTGCTGGGCAAACGCCTGGGCCTGTTCACAATCACCAGCGATGTCGGGCCGGGACTTTGTCTGTGGTTGCCCAAAGGCGCCATGATCCGTGCGACTTTGGAAGACTTCATCAAGGCCGAGCTGCTGCGTCGCGGTTATCAGCCCGTGTACTCGCCGCACATTGGTCGCGTCGAAATGTACGAGACCAGCGGACACTTTCCGTACTATCGCGATTCGCAGTTCGCACCGATCTTTGGACATACGGCCGGGCAGCTTGTTGACTACTGGATTCGCTGTCTCGATCCTCGCGAAGCGGAACCGGCACCGCCGACTCCGGATGACGAACGACGGTTGCTCGAAGCAGCTCGGGTTCTTGGGTTCGACGAAAAAGACTTTCCGATCAACGGTACCAATGATCAGAAACGCGAAGTTCTTCGTCGATGGGAAAAACAGCAGGAACGCTTCCTGTTGAAGCCCATGAACTGCCCGCATCACGTGCAGATGTACAAAGCCATGCCGCGCAGTTATCGGGATCTGCCGGTTCGTCTGGCTGAATTCGGAACGGTCTATCGTTACGAACAGTCCGGTGAACTGAACGGTCTGTTGCGAGTTCGCGGACTGACCCAGGATGATGCTCACTTGTTCTGCACCCCGGAACAGGTCGAGCATGAATTCAAGGAGACTCTGGGACTCGTCAAGTTCGTTCTGGAAGCGGTCGGTCTGCAAGATTATCGCGTCCAGTTGTCGACTCGTGATCCAAACTCTGACAAGTACGTGGGCAGTGAAGAACTGTGGGCCAGTGCGGAAGGAATGCTGCGAAAGGTGCTCACGGAAGAAAAAATGCCGGTTGTGGAATCCCCGGGTGACGCTGCGTTTTATGGTCCGAAGACCGACTTTATGGTCAAGGACTGTCTGGGTCGCGAATGGCAGCTGGGAACGGTACAGCTCGACTATAACCTGCCGAACCGATTCGAACTTGAGTACACAGGCGCGGACAACAAACCTCATCGCCCTGTGATGATTCACCGAGCACCATTCGGTTCGATGGAACGCTTCACCGGCGTACTGATCGAACACTTCGCCGGCGCGTTTCCGTTGTGGCTGGCACCGGAACAGATTCGGGTATTGCCACTCAGCGAAAAGTCGGACGACTATGCAACGGAAGTCGCTGGCAAGCTGCGCCAAGCTGGCTTCCGTGTCGCGACGGATCTGCAGAGTGCTCGCGTTCAGGCCAAGATTCGCGAAGCTCAGATGGATCTGATTCCTTACATGCTGGTCGTCGGACCGAAGGAAGCAGAAACAAACTCAGTGAATGTCCGATGTCGTATCGACGGCGAGCTTGGTGTGATGACGCTCGACGCAGCCATTGCGAAGCTGTCCGAAGAACGCGATAAGCGTGTAATTCGCCAGATTGCGAAACCCGCAGCACCCACCGTGCTGACTCCAACAACCGGTGAGCAGAACGAGTACTGATTACAGAAGTAATCTGACTCGGCGAGCGGCAGGGCATCAGCCCTCCGAGTGTGTTTTGAGCGAATCACGTTTCAGGGAAATACTATCTGTCTTTCCCTGAGACGCTTCGCCCACAGTGAGAAGAGTCGCCCACACCGGGGCGATTCACTCAAGCGTCGGATCCTTACGCTTCGATCAGGCCTTCGCGAATTGCCCAGCGGCAAAGGTCTACTCGATCTGTCGCTCCGACAGCTCGCATGATGCGATACTTGTGGCTTTCCACAGCCTTTTCAGAAATCGAAAGCGCTTCCGCCACTTCAGAAACTCGTCGGCCTTCCGCGATCTTCAGCAATACGTCCCACTGACGATCAGTCAGCTTCTGCATCTGACTACTGGCGCAGCTTTGGAAGCGTCCGTCGCGCTGAAGCTGAATGCGTGAATTCAAATTCTCTGAAAGTACCGCCTGGCCGGCTGAGACCTGACCCAACTGTTCGCTGATCTTCTTCATCGTGTCCTCGCGAGACAGAAGTCCTGTCACACGGTTGTTCACGATCAGATCCAACTGTCGGTCCGTCAAGCCGTCACCGAACACGGCGATGCGTGTCTCACCCAGACGTACGGCGAGTTCCGAAAAGACGTCTCGCAGAGCTTTCACGATCAGCTTTTCACACACCAGCACGGTCTGAGGTCGCTGGCTGCGAATGGTCTGGATCAGTTCGGCTGCTGTCGAAACAGCGGTCACGTTTCGAAATCCCCCGTAGGCCTTAAGGCACCACGCGATGGATTCAGCGTTGAGTCGATTGGAGTCTGCAATGACCGCATCACCTGGCTGGATTGCGGAAAAGTCCAACGCGGCGTTGTTTCGATCCGTCTGTGCCTGCATGGAACCCTCACTTCTTCCTGATCGTGAAGAGCCGAAATATTCCGGCGGTGTTGAACTGCCATCTGAAGATTCAGAAGCCTCATCGTGTTGGTCAAGTTTCAGACGGATTCATTCCGAACTGAGGACTAACTTCCAACGACGGGGAGAACTCCTGGTCTCGTTCCCGCATCCATGCGGGGGAGCAGTTGAGTTGCGGGGTTCTAATCCAGCTGCGAATGTTTTTGAGAGAGGAGAATCCCACGTAGGAGAACCCCGCGTAGGAGATCCCCGCATTCATGCCGCGTGAAATCATTCATCACGAAGAGATACCTTCCAGAGACGAGGATCTCTCTGTGCCCAATTCCCGGTAGCCGCGATGCATGAGCAGAGCACTCTCTTCGAAGAGTTGTTCTACAAAGAACAGAACTCTGCAACAACTCCGACTGCGAGACCTCTGAGCAGCAGATTTTCAGGTGCGGCTGCGGCGCTTCCGCCGTTCTGTGCGTGAAACTACTGTGCTAATTCCCGCACAAAGAATGCGGTTCTGCGCTTCGAGGCCCAGGGGGTCTCACAGGCTCCATGCCCCGCGCCGGGGACAAGCAGGAACTCAAAATCCTTGCCCGCATCGATCAGTTTTTTTGCCACTTGAGTTGTCGTGGCGGGATCAACATTCCGATCCAGCTCGCCAACTACAAGCATAAGACTTCCCTGAAGCCGATGAGCATTCTCCATGTTGGAGTTGTCCTGGTAGTACTTACCCTCCAGCACTCCCATCCATTGTTCATTCCACCAGATCTTGTCCATACGGTTATCGTGACAACCACAGTCGGCGACGGCCGCTTTGTAGAAGTCACCGTGCCAGAGCAGGGCGGACATCGCATTCTGACCACCGGCTGAACCGCCATAGATACCGACTCGCGTGAGTTCGATCTGAGGCACCTTCTCCTTCAACGATTTCATCCAGAGAATTCGATCCGGGAAGCCTGCATCCCGCAGGTTGCGATAACAAACATCGTGAAAGGCCTTGGATCGCCACGAGGTTCCCATGCCATCAATCTGCACAACAATGAACCCGGCATCTGCAATCTGATACTGATGCCCAAAGCCCGGGCGAAACGCCTTGGGAACATGATGATCGTGTGGTCCGGCGTAGATGTTTTCAAT
>CAIJTV010000777.1:0-5367 GCA_903823635.1 uncultured Planctomycetaceae bacterium | reverse complement strand
TCATCTTGGACTGAAGTATATTCCTCTAGGGGGAGTTACGACGGCAAACCTTGAAAGTTATCTGCGAGATCCTGACGTGTTGGCAGTAGGTGGATCGTGGCTGGCGAAGAAAGACACGATCGACGCGGAACGCTGGGATGAGATCACGAAGGCTGCTCGCGAAGCCAGCGCGATCGTGGAAAAAGTGCGAGCAAAGAATCACAACGTATGAGTCTATCGGCTGAACTGGTCATTGAGACGGCGAAGGTGAGCAAGACCTATCGTCGCGGATTCTGGGGCAAAAACTCGTTCACTGCGCTGAATGATGTTTCGCTGCAGGTTCCTCGCGGAGAGATCTACGGGTTGCTGGGACCGAACGGAGCCGGCAAGACGACGTTGATCAAGATTCTGCTGGGGATCATTCGTAAGTCCGCTGGCAACGCCACGGTTCTGGGACATGCGGCCGGTTCTATGGAAGCACGACGCAGAATTGGATACCTGCCGGAGAATCATCGAATTCCTCGGCACCTGACCGCTCTCACCGCGCTGGAGTATTACGGTAGTCTGAGCGGCATGTCGATGAGTGCAATACGCGCCGAGCGAATGAAGCTGCTCGAAGTCGTTGGATTGCGCGGTCGAGAAAGAGAACGGGTGTCCGGATATTCAAAAGGGATGCTTCAACGGCTGGGGTTAGCTCAGGCCATGCTGCATCGGCCTGATTTGATCGTGCTGGACGAGCCCACGGACGGCGTCGACCCGGTCGGGCGTCGCGAGATTCGTGATGTGCTCAAGCAACTGGCCGATCAGGGCCACAGCATTTTTCTGAACAGTCATCTTCTGCAGGAGATTGAACTGATCTGTTCCAGCGTCGCGATTCTGAACCACGGAAAACTGCTGAAGACCGGCAGTGTTCGAGAACTGACCGCGGCCCTTGCGGATGCACCGGTGCAGATGCAGTTGACGGGCGATGAAGCGGTGGTTCGGCGCATTACTGATCAACATCCTGGTTCGAAACTTCGAGTCGTCACCCCGGGTGCTTATGAACTGGAGGTTCGAATTCCGAAGCAGGTCGATCTTGATATATTCGTCGACGCTTTGCGACAAGCGGGCATTAGTATTTGGCGGCTGGCTCGTAAAGAGCAAACTTTGGAAGAAGTCTTCATCGGGATCGTTGGAGGAGCAGTCTGATGAAAGCTGTTCTGGCCATTCTAAAAGACTCGTTTCGCGAAGCTGCAGCCTCACGAGTTCTGTTGATTGCTCTGGCTGCAATTGTGGTTGTGTTGCTGGCATTGGCGCCGCTGTCATTTACCAGTGCCCCCAGTACTCAATTGCGACCCTTTGAGTTGGTCGATACTCAGTTGTTCCTGCAGACCCTGGCCGATGGACCCAAGTCGCCAGGAACTCCGGCCGCCCATCTTTGGGGCTTGCTGAAGGATGATCAAAGAAAACAGATTGATGGCTATCTGAATCCGGCCGCAGTGCAGCCGCCGACGGGTGGTCCCGGTGGACCTCGTCCTGTCAGAGTTCAGGCGAGAGTTCTTGATCTTGTGAATAAGCTATTACCGCTGCCCGAGTTTTATCATCCTGAGAGTTGGGCTTCGGTCGAACTCGATGAGACGCTGCGGGCCCCCGATCCAGCCGACATGATTGCCGACATACGTGCCTCAAGAAACCTGAAACGCCTTGCTGCCGCGTTCAGTCAGAGTCTTGTGGTGGAAGACGAGATGTCGTTATCGTTGTCGTACGGCACAATGGTGCTCTTCGGACCGTTGCAGGGAGCGCCAAGTCAGTCGTCGGTACTCATTGATCAGACGATTATTGTCATTCTGTCGATCTTTCTGGGGTTCTTCGGAATCTTCAGTTCACTGCTTGTGACGGCGTCGATCATTCCGAGAACCTTTGAGCCCGGAGAGATTTCGCTGCTGCTCAGCAAGCCAGTGCGTCGAACCGTCCTTTTCATTACTAAGTTCATCGGCGGCTGCGCGTTTACCACATTGTGTGCCGGAGTTCTGGTGACAGGGATCTGGCTGTTGCTGTGGACGCGTTTTGGACTTTGGCGTCCCGAGTTGTTGCTGTGCATTCCGTTGTATGTCTTCTTGTTCGCTGTGTACTTTTCTGTTTCGGCTCTAGCTGGAGCCATTTGGAGAAACCCAACCGTCTCATTGATTATCGTTGTCGTCTTCTGGGTTGTTGTAACCACCACGGGCGGAATCTATGCCTTCATGACCAACGGTTACCTTCAGACTCAGCAGTTAGTGGAAGTGACGGCGGCAGGCTCCGAGGTCTTTGTTGTTGATGGTGCGAAGAAGTTTCGGCGGTGGGATCCTCAGACATCAGATTGGGTTCGGATCTGTGATGATGGGCGTGGCAACAATTTGATGCAGCTGCTGCAAAGTCTTCGTTTCAGCGGCGTGCGTCCGCGAATTGTAGCCAGCGCGACGGGAGATCGGATTCTGGCGTTGCAGTCGGAGATGTCACGGTTCGGCGGTGCATCTGCTGCCACTCTAATCAGTGCGGATAAAGAGAACGGCTATTTGCGTGAGGTTGAATCAGTCACTCCGGAGCCTGTTTTTTCTGTCTTTATGAACAAAAATGGGGATGTGATCCTGCCCGGGATTCGATCGGTTTATCAATTCAAAGGTGTCTCTGATCAGGTCAGGAAGACTCAGGCGTTTTTAAAGCAGCTTTCGATTCCCTGGCCGATGGCTCGTCCATCGCAGGCATTTCAGGCGCTGACCGAAACTCCGATGAAGCCACAACGAGCCGACGCGGCCGTGGCGTTCAATTTCTTGAATGATCAGTTGGTCTATTGGGACAACGGTACGTTAAGCACTCTGAATCGACGCGAGGATGGAGTTTACATCGCGGGGGCAACGCGTGTCTTCGAAAAGAAACAGGCTGCGACGATTGCCGCTGGAGGAGACTTTGTCCTGTGTGCCATGGCTGATGGTGTCGTACAACTTCTGGATGCGACGACTCTTGAGACGCTGGAGCAAACATCGCTGACAGCGGGTGACGTGCCCAAGTCTGCAGAGTTCTCTTCGGATGGCAGCTGGGGAGTCGTGATGACTCACGGTGGAAACCTGCTGAGTCTTGACGGGAAGACTCGCAAGTTTCTCGACTGGACACCTCGGGAAAACGGTTCTGTTTCTGCGATCCGATTTGATGAGCAGGGAAAACTGTTGTTGGCGAACGGACGACGTTCGATCTTCGTCTATGCGTCTCCTGAATCAGATTCGGAAAATGCATTTCAGGGGCTCACAGAATGGCCGCATCAGGCCTATGACTATGTCGTTAGGCCGCTGTATTTGCTGCTGCCCAAACCTTCCGAAGTCGACAACATTGTGAAGTATCTGGTAACGGGAAAGAAGTCCGTTGAGGTTTCCGGAGACCCAGAGGGACGTTCGGTCGCTGGCTCTGATGATCTCAATCAACAACGAATCACGTTTGATTTGAGCGTTTCGTTGTGGAGCAATCTGGCATTTATTTCCGTAATGCTTGGACTGGGCTGCGTCTACATTTCTCGCCGCGATTTTTAGCCTCGCGTTGCAACGTCGTTGTGTGTGGGTCTCCGGACCCCGCACATGTTTTGACCGCAGGTCTCCCAACGCAGCGTGGCCCTTCCGCATCGCAGTGAGCCCATTGGAGATCCGACCGTCGTAATGGGTGGCTCGGTCGGAGACCAGCCACAACGCGGGACCAGCCACGGTGTCACCAAAAGTTGAACTCGGCGAGACCACGAGGTTACAATGCCGAGGCGTTCTCTGTCTGACGGTATCGCATCACAAACTTTGACCGATCAGGGAAGATTAAGCCATCAACCGGGGCTAGCGGTCTGCGGCTGATTTCGGGTATTCCTCGCGCGGGTCGGGATCATGGAAATAGCTGGCGGACTTCGTCAGAATGTGCGCATTTCCTCAGTCGCAACATGACGTCCTGATGTTATCGGCGTCTTCTGAAAGCCACTTATGAGCACTCAACTTACCACATTGAACGCCGACCAGATGCGAGCCTGGTTGCATCAGAATGTTCCTGTCAGTGATTTTCGCGACAAGCGGGTGTTATTGATTATTCCCGATAATACTCGTACGGCTCCGCTGCCGGTGCTGTTTCCGGCTTTGCGATCGATGCTCCGGCCGGTTACGAAATCACTCGACGTTTTGGTGGCGTTGGGAACTCATCCGCCGATGCCGCAGCAGAAGATTCGGTCGATGCTGGGGATTGCGGACAGTGATCCGTGCAGCGATGTGGGGCTGTTCAATCATGCTTGGGATAACCCGGCCGAACTGGCCACGATTGGTGTGTTGACCGAGGCTGAGACTCGTGAAATCTCCGACGGAGTCTTGTCGATGGAAGTGCCGGTGCAGATCAATCGCCGGATCCTGGACTATGACGTTGCCCTGGTCGTCGGCCCTGTGTTTCCTCATGAAGTTGTTGGCTTCAGTGGCGGCAACAAGTATTTCTTCCCGGGAATCTCCGGACCGGAACTGCTCAACTTCTTCCACTGGCTCGGGGCATTAATTACGAACGTGGGCATCATTGGAGTGCAGGATACTCCGGTGCGTCGCGTTGTGGATCGAGCCGCCAAGCTGATCAAGGCGGAACGTCGATGTCTTGCGTTTGTGGTCTCCACCGATGCGACTCCGTATGGCATGTTCTACGGGACGCCGGAAGAAGCGTGGCGAGGTGCCTCGAATCTGTCCGGGCAGGTGCATATCAAGCGACATGCTAAGCCGTATCGTCAGGTGCTGTCCTGTGCACCGGAGATGTACGACGAACTGTGGGTCGCCGGAAAGTGCATGTACAAGCTGGAACCGGTCGTTGCGGACGGCGGTGAGTTGATCATTTATGCTCCGCACATGAAAGAGATCTCGATCACTCACGGAGCCAATATCGAACGGATCGGCTACCATGTGCGCGATTACTTCACGAAGCAGTGGGAGAAATTCCGCGATATGCCATGGGGTGTTCTGGCCCATTCAACTCACGTACGCGGGACCGGGACATTCGAAAACGGCATCGAGCGACCTCGTGTCCAGGTCACGGTTGCATCGCAGATTCCACGCGAAGTTTGCGAACGGATCAATCTCGGCTATCGAGATCCCGCGTCGATCGACGTGGAGTCATTCGCGAATCGAGAAGACGAGGGAATCCTGCTGGTTCGAAAAGCCGGGGAGCATCTTTACCGGCTGACGGAGACGTGATCTGGTTCGCGCATCGCTTGAATTCGCTGGCTTCATGGTTACCCCGCAGTTTCTGCCCGCTGATACTCCGGCTTGCGCAAGGTGCAAGATGATCGGGAATTGTGCTATTCTGTGCGATAGTGGCAAATCTTGAAGCCAACGCGCATTGCCAATGCAGGTTGCTGCTTTGCTGTCGTTCGTGGGG
>CAIJTV010000776.1:0-9649 GCA_903823635.1 uncultured Planctomycetaceae bacterium | reverse complement strand
CCAAGATGAGCATACGGAGCCTTGATTGCACTCAACATGTTCAGGCCACCACTTTGCTCCGCAGGGAAGAACTTGAGTTCTCGACACCCCGCGTGAACGGCCATATCGATGTCAGTCGGAGTCACAACGCCGGGAGCAAACGGAAGTCCCAGTTCGATGGCTCGACGAATGACAACAGGATTGGTTCCCGGCGAAACGGCAAACGTTGCTCCGGCATTCACAACCTGATCCACTTGCTCCGGAATGATGATCGTGCCTGCTCCGGCCATCATCTCAGGCACTTCGCTTGTAATCGCTTTCAAGCATTCCAACGCGGCCGAAGTTCTCAGTGTCAACTCCATGATACTGACGCCACCCGCCAGCAGCGCGCGAGCCACCTTGACGGCTCGACGAGGATCATCCACAACCAGAACCGCGATGACGCCGGTCTGATGCATACGTTCAAGGGCTTGTGCTGAGAATTGCGATTGCATGGCTCTACTTCGCCCATCAAGCGAGATTATTAGAGGGAAGAGCAGGGAAGTACGAGTCCGCCGAACAACGCACGGACTCAACAAGATCTGCCAAGATTAGCAGAACGGGGCCGCAAGGCGAACGGCCAGGCAAGACATGCGTTCAGCTCCGGCGAAGTTGCTACGTGACAATTTCCTGAATCACGCGGCCGGCGACATCTGTCAGCCGGAAATCCCGGCCCGCATAGCGATACGTTAATTTCTCGTGATCGATCCCCAACTGATGCAGAATCGTGGCATGCAGGTCATGCACGTGAACTCGATTATGCACCGCACGGAAACCGAAGTCGTCGGTCTCTCCGTAAGTCATCCCACCTCGAATGCCACCTCCGGCCATCCAGGTGGTGAATCCGTAGTGATTATGGTCGCGACCGTTTCCGTTCTCCGAAGTCGGCGTTCGGCCAAACTCGCCGCCCCACAGCACCAACGTGTCCTCCAGTAACCCACGTTGCTTCAGATCGCGGAGCAACGCCGAAATCGGACGATCGATGTCTCTGCAAAGATTGATCGTGCTGTTGTTGTGATCGCTATGAGTATCCCAGGGTTGACCATTGCCGTAATACACTTGAACGAACCGGACTCCTCGTTCGCTCAACCTTCGAGCCAACAAGCAACCATTCGCAAAATGCCCGGTGCCGTAATCATCGCGAGTCGCCTGAGTTTCTTTTTGCAGATCGAAAGCATCCGTGGCCGTGAACTGCATGCGGAACGCAGTTTCCATCGCCTGCAAGCGACCCTCGAGTTGTCCATCCGGGCCAGAACGCTCCAGATGCAGCCGATTAAGCTGACTCATCAAGGCCACCTGAGCGGCTTGAGAATCTCTACTGGCCTGAGCATTCCGCAGGAAGGGAATCAGCTTGTCCGGAGCGGGATCAGAATGATTGATATACGTACCCTGATGAGACCCCGGCAGAAACGCGCTGGTCCACAGAATGGAGAATCGAACTGGCTTTCCGGGACACAACACAATGTAGGCAGGCAGATCGGAGTTCTCAGTCCCAAGCCCATACGACATCCACGAGCCCATGCTTGGCCTCGTCGGCAGAATGGTCCCGTTATTCATCAACAATAACGCGGGGCCGTGATTCGGATTATTGGTGTACGTCGAACGAATGATGCACATGTCGTCGATGCATTTCGACGTCAACGGTAACAGCTCACTGACCGGCAGTCCTGATTCGCCACACTGACGAAATCGAAACGGCGAAGGCAAGAGTCCAGCGGTTTTCCGCTCCGTCCTGAAATCGGCTTCCGGCGGCCGCTGTCCCGCGAACTTAAGCAGATCCGGTTTGGGATCAAACAGGTCCCCCTGAAACGGACCGCCATTCATAAAGAGATGGATAACTCTCTTCGCCTTGCCCGGAAATTGCGACGGCTGCAGATCACCAAACGCGGACTGCCCCAAAGCCGACATCATCCCAATCGCACCGACACCGCCGCCCATCATCCCGATCATCGACCGGCGTGACGGAGAAGCAGAGGCATTCGAAATGTGTTCAGAAGAGGCGTTCATAAACAGCTTGATACCGCTTTCTGCAAAGACTTTCAAACTGAATGTTGGCAAACTCCAGGTTCATCTCAAAATCATGCCGGACGATCTGCAAGCGAAAAAACTTCGACCGCAATAAACCAAGGGCTAAGATTTCTTCTTTCGCGGCCCCTTGCGATTGTCTTCAAAAGTTGACTTGCGCCGCAGCAGATGATGGTAGTTCTGAGCAAACCGGTGGGCTTCATCACGAACGTATTGCAGCAGTCGCAGACTGAACGAATGACGGCTCAAACGAATCGATTCCGACTGCCCCGGAACAAAGATCTCTTCTTCTTTCTTGGCAAGCGAAATGGTTGTCGGAGGTTTGATCCCCAGAACCTGAAATGTTTCCATTACCGCATTCAACTGCCCCTTGCCGCCGTCGATCAGCAGCAGGTCAGGGAACGCTTCATCTTCCTGCACCAACCGGCGAAATCGTCGAGTAATCACCTCGCGCATCGAAGCAAAGTCATCAACTCCTTCGACCGACTGAATCTGAAACTTCTTGTATCCCGGCTTGAATGGTAATCCGTCGATAAACTGAACAAGACTGGCGACCGTATCCTTACCCTGAATATGTGCGATGTCCACCCCTTCGATTCGTCGAGGAATCTGGTCCAACTTTAAAACCTTCTTTAGCCCAGTCAAACCCTTTTGAGGATCAATATAGAACACTTCCGGCTGCGCATGACTTTCCAGGTTTCCTCGCAGGCTGAGGTCTTTCAACGATTTGATCTCATCGCGGATCCGACCAGCCTTCTCAAACTTTAGTTCCTTCGAAGCCTGCAGCATGGAAGTTTCCATTTCCTTCACAAGACTGACTTTGCCGCCATCCAGGAAGATCTTCAACCGGCGAATGTCTTCTCGATAATCTTCCTTGCTGATCCGCTGATTGCACGGAGCGGTGCACTGATTGATGCTGGCCAGCAGACACGGACGAAACCAACGCCATCGCTCGTCCTGCTCATCAATATCCAGGGTACATGTACGGAACCGAAAAATTTTCTGCAGGATCGCTATCGCTCCGCGAAGCTGAGCTGAGTTCAGGAACGGTCCGTACAGCTTGACTCCGGATGTTTCCGGCTGACGAGTAAACTCGACACGCGGAAAATCTTCTCGAGTCGTGATCTGCAAATACGGAAAGGTCTTACCGTCCTTGAGCTGAGTATTGAACTTCGGCTGAATATCTTTGATCAGCCTCGCTTCCATCAGCAGGGCGTCCACTTCACTTTCGGCGTCGATGTAATCGATGTCCGCAATCTGCAAAACTAGTTCGGCTGTCCGTTGTTCGATCTCGGCCGCTCGAGTGAAATAGCTGCCGGCCCGACTCCGCAAGTTGATCGCTTTTCCGACGTAAATGACGCAACCCGTTCCGTCCTTCATGAGGTAGACGCCGGGGGTGGTCGGGAACGCCCGAACTTTCTCGCGCGGCGCTAATGCTCCACCCGGAACAGTCTCGTCCGATTGCGAAAGATCTACAGATTCGGGGGTTTGGTCATCCATGGCGGCTGCCATAAGCAGTGTTTTTCGTCGTTAATTCCTGGCAATTCAGCCGAGTTTATGCAATCGCAATCGGCCATGGTGGCTGAAGAAAGCCCCAAAAACGAAACTTCCACGATTTCGCTCTTCTGAAAGATTGATTTCATGGCGTGTTTTCGTAGCGTTATAGGGTCGCTTAATCGCAGTTTCCTGCGGTTTCTGGGTCGCGACATCAAATGAAGTGTTTTTTGTGAAAGGCTGGGGGACATGAAATTCGTTAAATCATTGAGCACGCTCGTGCTGCTGGCAGGCGTGACGTTCACTTTGGGATGCACCGCCAATGAAAGCACAACCGGAGCTGGTGGCGGCGCTGCTGCAGCGGGTTCTGGAGTTGCTGGCGGAGCAGAAGCTCCACATTCTCATGACGAGAAGGACGGTCATTCTCACGATGCAGCTCCAGCCGCTGAAGGCGCTGCTCCTGCGGCCGAAACTCCAGCAGCTGCACCTGCTGAAGGTGCTGCACCAGCTGCTGAAACACCAGCTGCTGAAACACCAGCTGCTGAAACACCAGCAGCGGAAGCTCCTGCTGTTGAAGCTCCAGCACCAGCCGCTGAAGGCGCTGCTCCAGCTCCAGAAGCGAAGTAGTTTGACGGTCAGGTGCATTTGACGATGCGCCTCGATAATCTGCTGCTGACAGAAATAAAGGGCGTTCCCACGGGGACGCCCTTTTTCATGGAATCGACTTTCCGCTAACGATCGTTCGTCATGTTTCGATGTTCACCAACTCTGGCTGGCCTCTCTTTCGTCGCATTCATGCTCGCGGCGTCGATGGTGAACCATGGCCTGGTGAATTCCACTCTTCCAGTTGGCCCCGGACTCACTCTGGACGAATCTTTCAACATCGATCAGGGCGTCTATCTGGCAGACGCGTTTGCTCAGCATGGACCACTGTTGTTTACTCCCGATGTAGCTCGTGAAGTTTTTGGAGCTCCGCGATATCTCCCCGACCATCCTCCGCTGGGACGATTTGTACTGGGAGTATCGCACAGCCTGACCTCGGCTTTTATCGCAGGCTCCGAAGAAACAATTTACAATGTGCCTGCGGCAAGACTTGGTTCCTGTGCGGCCTTTGGCCTGACGGTCCTGCTGCTGTCGGAGTTTTCTCGTCGAAAATATGGCCTGACGACGGGACTGCTGGTCGCCGCGATGTTAATAGGCATGCCTCACCTGATGGGACATGCGCGACTGTCGGCTCTGGAATCGTGCACAAATCTGACGTGGGTCGCAGCAATGATTCCGCTGCTAAACTGGTGGACTCGCCCGACTCCTCCAACAACACTGCAGGCCGCTGTCAGCGGAGTCTTCTGGGGCTTGTTGCTGCTGACGAAAGTGCAGGGCATCTTTCTTCCCGTGCTGCTGTTTCTTTGGTCCGTCGCCCAGTTTCAGTGGAAATCGATGCGACCATTAGCAGTCTTCGGAATCCTTGGAGCCATCGTCTTCCTCGCCGGCTGGCCATGGCTCTGGCTGGATCCTGTTAAGAATGTCATGACTTATCTGGGGCGAACGACGGAGCGTCCAGCTCTTTATTGCTGGTACTTTGGTCAGAGGTTTGCAGACAAGGAAGTACCGTGGCATTTTCCGTTCATCACGACCCTGATCTCATTGCCCGCCTGGACATTATCCGGCTTGATCCTGCGCAGCGTTCGTGCAGCGCTTGATTCGATGGAGAAACTGCTGCTGCTCTTCGTGCTGATGCCACTCACGGTGTTCGCCGTTCCGGGCGTCCCTGTTTACGATGGCACTCGACTCTTCCTGATCGTGATGCCGCCGCTGGCGATGCTGGCAGCTCGAGGTTTCAGTTTGTGGCTGGATGGACGCCCGAGAACCAATCCAACAACTCCTACCTCAGGTCGTGAACGCAATCTCGGCCGCAAAGTGCTCGTTGGAATTCTTGTCGGCTGCATACCTCTCTACTGGACGATGCAACCCCTCGCAATTTCTCAATACGGCCCATTGGCTGGTGGTAATCGAGGAGCCGATAAACTGGGGATGGAAGCTGGATATTGGTCCGACGCTCTGAATTCAGAGTTCTGGAGTCAAGTGCCCGAGAACAGCGTCGTGTATGTCGCGCCGGTCAGCCATCAGTTTCAGTTGAGTGATCTGGAATCACTGGTCCCGATCGTACAACACCGTGGAATTAAGCTGGTGCCTTGGGAATACGATCCTGCTCGACAGCGCGGACTCCTGTTGTTGATTCATCGCTTGGCCGATTTACGATCATCCCTGCGTGCCGTGCCCAATGGAGCAAACGTCATCGCAGAAAGTTCGCGAGACGGCGTCACCATGGCACGACTCATCGACACAACGGACGCGGTCTTTCCTGAGCTGGTTCAGTAACGTTGGCTGTCAGATCACCGCGTAGCCGTTTCCGACGAGTACATTCTCAGATCGATGTAATGGTCAGAACCGGCGTCGATTCGTTTGCAAGTTCCAGGCAGGGTTGGCCTGACAAAGAAACGGTCTGTAATTTCATAGGCCCAGAGCCCCGACGAATACTCAAACGACACGTCTGTCCAGAATGTAACAGGAACACAGCGTCAGACGATGAAGCGGGCTCTTCTGTTGAACTCAAAGCGAGCACGACATCGCCGGCCGACGAGATTTCCACGCGACTCATCTCACTTTTCGCAGTCGTCGGTACTGAGTTCATGCGAATCACTCCTGACACTTCAACGATAAAACGTTGACGAGCGGTCTTGTCATCCTCATCACCAACGGCTTGCTCAATCAAGCAATAGCTGGAGACCAGCAGAAGCAAAATCATTCTCGCTTCTGCAATCCGGGGGACTGTGGTCGACTTGCTGCGGTCCAGATGAAATGCGTGGGACATGAAATTGCAAACCGGGAGCGGATTGTCGTTCCCTGGCGGCGGCTGTTCGCATCGCGACTTTACCGGAGAGGACCATACCAGAGGTACCCACCGCATCGGCAGATTCTGCGCCAATTGCTTCGAGTCAGACGCTCACACTCGAGAAGCAAATCGTTCATGGTGTTCTCACCGGCGAATGCAGACCGGCAAAATCAGGGTATTTGCCCAGTAGCAATTTGACCCACTGATTTCCTGCAGTAGGTTTCTTGTGGAGCTCGCATTAAAACCAGCTTGCGTAACGGTTTACAGAACGAATCAAGTGTTTCGAAAAAGCAACACGCGTGCTGCCAGACCGGGAGATTAGGCAGGCTGAGTCAAGTTTGCTGATTGTTGCGATTTCGCAAATTGTGCGGGTGTAAGTTCATTCGGAAATGGGGGTTTTTCCGAATACGTATCAAAGGTTGGAGTGCGTCCGCGTGAGTCACTCCTGGGGAGTTTTTACGATGAAGATGACCATCAAGAGTTTCCTGAAGATCATGTCTGTATTTACTATCGCCGTGCTGTCACAGACCGCGTCGGCTCAAACAACGGACACACAGCGTTTCACGGTGACGGTTCCGTCAACGCTGTCAATTACCGGACCGGCCGATCAGACATTGACGCACGACACCACGAACAATAATCAGGTGTTCGTACCGGGCAGCAACACGGCCACTCACTGGGCCGTGCAATGCAACTCCGGCGCGGGTGCGACAGTGAACTTGCGAACGAATACACCTTTCACACACACCAGCAACAACTCTTATAAGCGAGACGCAAAGCTGGATCTGACTGTCAGCTCAAGCGACAACAACGGAACCAGCGCGATCTGGACCGTATCAACAGCCTCTGATCAGACGAACCATGCAGGGTCCGACAACGTAGCTGCTGTTCAGGCGACTTCAAGTCAGCCCGGCAAAGCCACGCTGGCTCTGTCTGTCACATTTATCACCAACACCTATTCCACTCTGTTGCAGGGTGACTACCAGATTGATGTTGTCGGCACGATTGCCGCCAACTGATTTGTAGAGAACAAGCAGTACTTCGGCATGGATTCGCTGAACAAGAAAAATCAACAGGGCCAGAGCGAGTTTGCTTTCATGCAGATCGCTGTGGCCCTTTTTTTATTGGTCTTCAGCGTTCAACACGGCCGCGGACAAAGTGTCGAAATACGATCACGAGAGAAGGCGCAGGAACTGACTCATCACCTTCGCAGTAACCTTCAGCAGTTTTCAGAGGTCCGCTGGGATGTCCACAACAGTCGACGGGATGACGGCATCGCGGTGATCTGGACGATTGATTCATTTTCGACACATAGTGGAAAACAGAAGTACCTCGCCGACGCGGGCCTCAACCTGCGGATCCTGAGCGCTGTTCCGGGGCGAGCCTGGCAGATAACTCAACAATCCGATTCAACCAACATCGTCAAAGGGGATCGATCGGCAACGGTTTCGGCCGTCTGCACCGAATACGGTGAAGCCACGCTGGGGCTGACCGTCACATTCATTACCTCTGACACCAGCGTTCCGGCAGCAGGCGAGTATCGCGCTCAGCTCGTCGGAACGATTACAGCACCGTGACAAGCAACCTGAAATGATCAACCTCATCGCACATCAACCACGACTGTGGATTGTGGAGTGGCAGAGAATTCCGCTGCTCTGTGCGATCGCATTCTGCGCATTGACCGGTGGTTGCAAGGTTTACCCGGAACCAAATCGCAAGTCGCTTGATGAACTCTATATGGAAGCCTTGAGCGCTTCGCAGAAAAGACCGGAGTACACGTTAGGCGCTAACCCGGCTGTCGGACCACAACCGTCGACCGAGTCGCAATCAGCGATAAACCCTGCAGCAGTGCCGATGCCTGAAATGCCACTCCCGGCAGTTCCGGACGTTCCTCCTGTTCCGCCTGATATACCACAGGACTTAGAGGTTCCGATTGATCTTCCGCCGATTGATTCGATCAATCCACCTGCTCCGACTGAACCCGGATCATTGACGCCGGAATTCACAAACCTCGGCAATAACAATTCGACCACATCCCGTGCAACAACGTCCGTTCAACATGCGACGGAAATCTGGCGAAAACGCAGTGAGCCGGTGCAGCGCATCGTGGCGCCCGTAAAAACCGCCGCCTTCCGCGCTGGCTCAACGGAGCCGGCGACGGTTAGCGAGCAATTCGAAGAAACCGATATTCGGCAGGCCCTGCAGGTTCTGGCCACGCAGGCCGGAGTGACCGTCATTGTTGATGAGCAAGTAAGCGGCACAATCACAACTCTCATTGAGAATGATCCTTTTGAAGTCGCATTGCGAAAAGTCCTGATGCCACTGGGCCTGGTGTCACGTCGGATCGAAACCGGCGAATACATCGTGGCCGCCGTTGATCCTTCCTCACCGTTATTCTCACGGGTCTCTGATCGTCTGGAGTACCGACCGACGCATGTCAGTCCGGACGAGTTGTTGAAGTTATTACCTCAGCGCGAAGCACGCTTCGTCTCCGTGGTGGATAAAAGAAACCTGATGATTGTGGAAGCTCCGACCGAGATTGCCGAACCAATTCTGCTGCGACTGCGAGAAGCCGACAACCCAATTCCACAGGTTGAACTGGAAGCAATCGTCTGCGTCATTGCCCCGGACAAAAGCTTTAAATCAGGATTGGACTGGAATCATGCAGTCACTCTGAACGGCTCGGAAGTTCTTAAATTTGGCATGGCTGGACTGGCCTTTAATGGGCAGGGTTCAGGGCAGGGGGCCAATAATGCGTTCTCGAATTTTGCGGTCACGGCTGCGTTCGTGAAACTGTTGGCTCAGGAAGGATACCTCTCCATTCGAGCAGCCCCACGAGTCACCGCTCGGGACGGTGAACCAGCGAAAATCTCTATCACGCGTCAGTCTTTCTTTAGTGCGCAACCAGCCAGTTCCAATCAGTTCTTTCGACAGGAACTGGAAGAGGTTGAGGCTGGTATCACCATGGAGATTACGCCCATCATTCGCGGTGACAACATCACCGTGAAGATCGATAAGGCCGAGGTCAGCGAAGATATCCGCACAACCGACGTGAATCAGAATGTGGCGAACAATCCCTATCCTCTGATCAATCGCAGAACCGTTTCCACTACGGTGAATGTGAAAGATGCTGAGACGATCGTGATCGGTGGCCTTGTTCAACGCCAGACAGTGGACCGAATTGGAAGAGTCCCGGTTCTGGGCAGCATTCCCTACGCT
>CAIJTV010000775.1:0-6808 GCA_903823635.1 uncultured Planctomycetaceae bacterium | reverse complement strand
GTCGTATCGTTAACATTCTGAATGACGGACTGGTGGTTGCCGACAGTAGTGGCACTGTGCTTTGGCAGAATGATTCGCTGAACTCTCTTCTGCCCATCGACCACTCCGATGATGGCCAGCCTGGAATGTTGCGTTTTCATGAGTTCTTCCGGACGTTCGAGAATTTTGATGAGCAAATCGCAGCACTGACCGACACCAAAACCCTGGCGCCTGTCGCATTCGAAATGTACCGTGGTGAAACGACGAATGAAGGAGTGCTCCGCATTTCACGTCAGTGCATTGCGGAGAATGAGCGTTCGCACGGAGGAGCAACGTTTCTGTGGACCATTCGTGACGTGACACAGCAGAAATTGGCACTCGAGATGCGAGACTGCTTTGTATCCGCCGCGACCCATGAACTTCGCACACCTCTTTGCAATATTCGAGCCTACGCGGAAACTCTGATTGCCGCAGAAGAAATTAATGCCCAGGAAGAGCGCCAGTTCCTGAACGTTATCCTGTCGGAAGCCGGCCGACTGGAACGCACGATCGACAATCTGCTGAACATCAGCCATATGCAGGCGGGTGGCATGACACTTGATCGCCACGAAACGCAAATCGAACGTCTGGTGAATGAAGTTCAGGAGACGATTCGACCACTTTTCGAAAAGAAGACTCTGAACTTTGAAACGCTGGTACCGCCTCGCCTTCCAGACCTGAATGTCGACAAAAACAAACTCGCCGCTGCTCTCGTGAATCTGCTGGGAAATGCTATCAAGTACACACCGGATGGAGGATGTGTCCGACTGGAAGCAGAGTTTGAGGGCAACGAGGTTCGCTTTCATGTTGAAGATACCGGGATTGGCATTGCGGCAGAGGAAATACCTCGCCTCTTCGAAAGATTCTTTCGCAGCAACGATCCCCGCATTAATGACATTCAGGGAACCGGTCTGGGACTGGCTTTCTCCCATGATGTCGCGCGGCTCCACGGCGGTCGAATTGATGTGGCCAGTGAGTTAAACAAGGGGAGTCGCTTCTCACTCATTCTCCCGGCATCACTCGCTCGACTTACACCCAGTTAGGCTTGCCAGAGCACTCAACACAATCACTCAACAGCAGTAGCAATACGATGAGATTCAGCTTCAGCAAACAAGGTGCTGTCAACGTGGTTCAGGTCGAAGGTGCGATGACCACCGCCGAACTGAAGCCATTGGCAGATGCTTTGAAAGGCAAAGTTGAACTCGGTCAGCCCAAACTACTGATGGACCTCGTGGCCGTTCCCACCGTCGACAGTGCAACTCTGGAGATGCTGATTGAGACTCAGGAAACATGTCGGCGTCGCGGTGGAGTACTGAAACTGACGGGCCTGAATCCGCTCTGTCGCGAAGTACTTGCAGTCACGGGTCTCGAACGTCGCTTCGAGTTCTTTGATAACCAACTGACAGCCCTTGGGAGTTTCGCGACATGATGAACTCCGTTTCTCAAATGCCCCATCGCCGAAGTTCAGATCGTCGCGGAAGAACTGGATCGACCTTACCAGCCGAATCCGCTGACAACTCTGCCAATGTACCGCTCGGCGAAGCATTGGTGGCCGCCGGGCTGATTCGACGCGAAGATCTCGAAGGATCATTGACTCGTCAGACATCGTCACGACGTCGTTTAGGTGAACTGCTGATCGAAATGGGACTGATCGACGAGGATCGGCTGCTGCCGTTTCTCGGCCGACGCCTGGGCCTGCCCGGAACTCGCCTGCGTGAAGGCATGGTTGATCCGGCAGTCGTGCGGGAAATTCCTCGCAACATCGCTGAGCGTCTGTGCGTGCTGGCGATGTTTCGAGTCCATCGAACGCTGACCGTGGCCATGGCAGATCCTCAGAATCTGCTGCAGATCGATGAACTGGAACGCCTGACGGGATGTCGCGTCAACCCGGTTCTTGCGTTGCGAACAACGATTGAGAAATTTCTGCCTCGGTGCTATGAAGAAGACTATCGCGTCGACGACGTGACGGCTGGCATCGAAGAAAACGCCGTCGAAGTTCAATCGGACGTGGTACGTGTCGACCTTGATACGGTCGCCGACCAGGCCGACGGCAGTCCGATCATCAGTCTCGTGAATTACATTCTGGTCCACGCAATTCGCCAGGGTGTGAGCGACATTCATATCGAAGCAGGTCGGAAGCACTCGTCCGTGCGCTTTCGCGTTGACGGTCAACTGCGCGAAGTTCTACGACCTCGCAGTGATTTTCATGCGGCTCTTGTTTCGCGAATCAAGGTCATGGCGAGAATGGATATCGCCGAGCATCGTCGTCCTCAGGACGGACGCGTGCATGTGATTATCGAAGGCAAAGAAATCGACCTGCGTGCCTCAACACTGCCAACTGTACTTGGCGAAAAGATGGTGCTGCGAGTTCTGGACAGCAGCAACATTTCATTTCGTCTGGCGGATCTGGGAGTCCCTCCGCTTCAATTGAAGCTCATTGAAGGCATGATGCACAGACCTCACGGACTGGTACTGGTTACGGGGCCAACCGGCAGCGGAAAAACAACCACTCTTTACTCCGCACTCGAACTCATCAAAAGCGTACGGACCAACATCGTTACTGTTGAAGATCCTGTTGAATACTCACTGGAACTTGTTAATCAGGTTCATGCGGCTCAAGGTAGTCCGATCACATTCGCCAGTGCTCTCCGTGCGATTCTGCGTCAGGACCCGGACGTGATTATGATCGGGGAAATTCGAGATGCGGAAACTGCCGAGATTGCGATTCAGGCGGCTCTGACCGGGCATCTTGTCCTGAGTACTCTGCACACCAACGACAGCGCCGGGGCCATCACCCGTCTCCGCGACATGGGTATTGCCATGTACAAGATCTCGGCCGCGTTGATTGGTGTCGTAGCACAGCGACTTGTTCGAAACGCCTGCCCCAAATGCAAAACCAACTACTATCCAACCGCTGAGGTTTTGGATCGCCTGTCGTATCGCGGTGATCGTCGTCGTCAGTTTGTGCGTGGCGAAGGTTGCCCAAACTGCTTCGACACCGGGTTTCGAGGACGTACCGGAATCTACGAAGTTCTCTCAGTCACATCTGAACTCCGCGATCTGATGACTCCCGACCTGAACAGCCAGGATGTGCGACGCTGGTACCAGTCGAAAGGCGGACAACTTCTGATTGATCAGGGGGTCGCTCTCGCCGAAAAGGGAATCACAAGTCCGGATGAAATCCTCCGCGTTGCGGGAGTTGACTGATGTCAATGGACTTCGCTTACACGGCACGACGGATCGATGGCACCTCCAGTACGGGGTCACTTCAGGCAGAGTCGCTTCAGGAAGCACGACAGTTGCTGAAGCAACAGGGCCTCTTTGTTCTCGCCCTGAACGCAGCCGGACGGACCGCCGTCACAGAAGCTGTTGCGGCAACGACAGCGGTGTCTTCCGGCCTGTTCGCGAAGAACCGTGTCACTCGTAATGACATCATGATGCTGACTTCGCAGCTTGCGATCATGAGCCAGTCCGGAGTGGAACTGGCAGAGTCCATTGAAAATCTTGCCACAACAACAACGAATCCCAAACTGGCCGAGACTCTTCGCGGCGTCAACACGGCACTGGAAGAAGGGATTCAGTTATCAGCCGCCCTGCGAGCTTACCCGAGAATCTTTGATGAAGTCTTCGTCTCGGCCATTAAGGCGGGTGAAGCATCGGGACGCATGACGCAGGTTCTTCAACGCCTGTCGACGATGCTGCGAAACGAAGAACGTATGCGGTCCGCCATTCGAGGTGCGTTGGCCTACCCAGCGGTACTGCTGGTGATTGCTTTCGCGGTGCTGTTCGCCGTTGTGTTCTTTGTGCTGCCGCAGTTCTCACAGGTTTTCAAAGATATTGGGCTCGTTCCACCAGCGACAACCGCAGCATTGCTGGCAGTCGGCTCCTTCATTCGTGAGCGATTCATTCTGTGTTTTCTTGGCAGTGGTGCAGCCATTGTCGGAGCCGCATTGTTTGTCAAGACACCAACATTCCACAAACTCTTCGATAAGATCTGGCTGAATAGCCTTGTGACAAGATCAGCCGCACGAAGCCTCGCCACCGGGCGTGTGTTTCGGCTGCTGGGGATGATGCTAAGCAGTGGAATTCCTTTGTTGGAATCTCTGCAGCTATGTGCCAGATCCGTCTCCAGCCTGCAGTTCCGTGATCTCATGGATACGCTGGAGAAGGAAGTAACTCTCGGACACATGGTCGGGCCAATTATGGCTCGGTGCCACTTTCTTCCGCCCGGTGCCGCTCAGATGGTGATCACCGCAGAACGCAGCGGCAAGCTCAGTGAAGTCTTTGACCTTATCGGCGTCCACTTCGAAGAGGACGGTGAGCGTCAATTGAAAGATCTGGTCAAACTTCTGGAGCCCGCCGTAATTGTGGTAATGGGCGTGCTTGTCGGATTTATTGTTGCCAGCGTGATGCTGCCTCTGCTGGAATTCTCAAGTGCCTCCAGCCATCGGTAGTCTCGCCACATCTGAGGAAATCGCGAGCTCAAGCTTCAGACTCCTCGAAAAACAAAAAAACGCCCGACCTATTCCAGATCGGGCGTGTCGTAAGTTGTCTTTCTGAAAACCGCTCTTAGAACCGAGCAACACTTCCGCCTGAGTTCGCTGGAGCCTCAAGAGACCGTCTTGAAGGACGGTTCCATTCGTTCGAGTTCATCCTTGAGCGAGGATCGTTTCCGAAGTACTCGTTTCGTAGATTCAGATCATTCTGGCGGTATCGTGAGCTGAACGCGTCGTCCAGCGGTGCCAGCACAGGTCGTGATGTTTGCTGTGTCCAACCGCCACGATCATCGAATTCATCGGCTCTTCGGTATGGGTCAGCAAGACCTGTTCGGGAACTGCGTGGTGACCAGCCGGCCTGCGCTCCCACTGGGTATCGGTTATTTGTGTAGGAACCTGTGTTGCAGTTTCCGTTCGGGCAATTTCCTCCACGATAGGCACCGGTGAGGCAAGCACCGGTCGTACACTGTCCATCCACACAGCAACCATTCGGACAATTCCCATTCGCACAAGCTCCGTTCAGACACTGACCATTGGGGCAAGCCCCGGTCGAACATTGCCCATTGGGACAGTTCGGCGTCGCTCCACGATAGCCCGTCGAGCAATTGCCGTTGGGGCAGTTCGGATCATATCCGGTTTGGCGATAACCATAGTTGCTCGATACGTTTCGCATTCCAGTCGAGCGAGCCCCTGACCACTGTTGAGGCATAGGCAGCCCAAACAATCCCCGGTTGGGAGCGGCATTGTAGCCTGTGTTAAATCGAGGATCGGCAGCCGCAGCCGTGAACGAACGTGACATCAGAACAAGATAAAGACTGGCAGTGAGCAGAGTTGAGATCTTCATAACAGCACCATTCCTTTGTAGAAAACAGATTGAGAATTCAGGCTGTCAAATTCCGCGATCGTCGGATGTTGGCTGCCACCGAACTCGTCTCGAGTCCAAACCAGAAACGTTCGGTTCATGCTTTAAATGAATTGCGAAGAACGTGCCACGACCTCTACAAAATGTGTTTGCCGCGTTTTTCGCTTTAGTCGGATCAAAAGTTACAACAGGCTTCCGTTTTTGACATCAGCGTGATCACACCTGACGTCCGAAAGATGTCGACGGAGCCCGAAGTCGTTGAAGAAATTGCAATCACCTGGATTACAGTCGTGTAAATACTGCAAAGCTGCCTCGGCAGCATTTTCGAGCCCCACAACCTGGGCCAGGTCATGCCGCTCTAAAGCCTTCCAGAGTTTCGCCGTAATCAAGTTGCTCGCAGGTTCCTTTAGGTAAGGACAGGGCGACCTTGTCAGGCTTGGCGATCAGCGTGCGATCGAAAGATTCTGTGACCGAAGGATTCTTGCCAAAGATCAAAGCTTTGACTTCATGCCTCTGTCGGACAATGTTTCGGTCGAATAGTTCGAGACCTACGCAATTCCAAACGAATGCGTATTGGCGAGTCGTTGAACAGTATCGGTTGTAAACAACCAATCCAACAAAGCGCAAGCATGGTTACCTTGAAAGCCAATCTGAGTCTTCTGCCGATTACCGCTCTGATTCCGGCTCTTTGATTCAGGAATTAGCCAGCAGCTTCCGATAACACGGGGTCAAATCCAGAACTTTTCAACGGTGCATGAGGGAGCACTAGCGTCCCTTCTATGCATAAAACGCACGAATCTCTTCGGTAGAGCGACATTTTCGCGATGACGAACGAGACCTTCGGAACAATTCGTTGAGAGGACTGAACACGAAGTAGCTGAGAAAATCGAGGTCCCCGTGGCCAATCGCCGTTTGACGGCCACGCCGCACATCGATATCCTTCCCAGCTTGAAATTTCCGGGATCCTTGTGGATTCCGCCGAGTTGTTGTCACCCTCGGATTGTATAGGTGACGTGCTGCGTGTCGGATTTCGAATTTTCGTTTTTCGGCATTCACACAATTGTTCTGTGCGAGCCCCAATCATGGTTGCTCGCTGCGGCTTGCCGCCGCAGATCACAGGAGATCGGCAATGGCTGAGATTGTGGTGAAAGACATTCTGGATGCTGGTGTTCATTACGGACACAGATCCAGTCGTTGGAACCCCAAAATGCGACCGTATATTTACGGTCGTCGTAATCAGATTCACATCATCGACATCAAGGAAACCATTCGGGGCCTGATTCGAGCGAAAAAGTATCTGCTGAAAGTAGCCGCTCAGGGTGGCCTTGTGCTGTTCGTTGGAACGAAGCGTCAGGCTTCAGCTTCTATCGAAGAACTGGCTCAGGAATGCAAGATGCCGTACTGCACCGAGCGATGGCTGGGTGGTACGCTG
>CAIJTV010000774.1:0-5079 GCA_903823635.1 uncultured Planctomycetaceae bacterium | reverse complement strand
TACGTTTGGTTTCACGTTCGAAGATCTGGATGTTGGTGAATTCTACAGCCTTTGCCATCACGGGATCGCGGTTGTTGTCCTTCAGCCAGCCAGCTCCGGGATGATATTCTGCTCGTTGCTGTGAATCCGGGTACTCAGGCGAAAAATACAGCGGCACTTTTTGAAGTTCGGCCACAGCTTCGGACGGCACGACACGAGTGATCTCCTGCAATTGAGCCTTCAGCAGCTCCAGGGCTTTGGCCGTCGCTGCCTTTTCTTCTCTTAGGAGTTTATTGTCAACATGGAGGTTCCAGCCTTCGACCGTCGAGGTACTGCGTTTGATCTTTGGCTCGTCGAACAGACCAAACGCCGTTGTCGATGCAATGCAGGCCAGCACGAACAAGAGATTCCGGAAGTTCATAGAGGCTAATTTCCTGAGTGATGTGTTTCTTCGGTCGGGAAAGTTCAGGACGTTCTGGCAACAATCGAAGAGCATTGCATGTCCTCCGTGGGAGGCATTCTCGATTCATGTTACCCGATGCTCAATGCAGTTATACTGCGCGAACGGTCTCCAGTCACGAATCCCCCGATGCTGAGCAAGTTGATGTCTCCTGAGGAATTCCGAAAGTATGGTCACGCGGTCGTCGACTGGATTGCTGACTACCGAACCAGGCTTGAGACATTACCTGTGATGGCGAAAACGGCACCCGGGGAAGTTCGAGCGATGTTGCCGGACTCACCGCCGGAGCACGCGGAATCTTTCGATTCGATTCTCAGCGATCTTGATCGAGTTGTCCTGCCGGGACTTTCACTTTGGCAACATCCCCGATTCTTTGGATACTTCCCTGCGAACAGCTCACTGGCCAGCGTCCTAGGAGACTTTCTCAGCACAGGTCTGGGAGTGCTTGGTCTTGCCTGGCAGTCCAGCCCGGCTCTGACAGAGATTGAAGAAGTGGCAACCGATTGGTTGAGGCAAATGGTCGGTTTGTCCTCCGCCTGGAATGGAGTGATTCAGGACACTGCTTCGACCAGCACATTGATCGCTCTACTCTCTGCGCGAGAACGCACGACGGACTACAGCCTGGCACGAGGTGGACTTCAGGACGAAAAAGATCCACTGGTTGTCTATGTGACTTCCCATAGTCACAGTTCTGTCGACAAAGCCGCGTTGCTGGCTGGGTTTGGTCGAGCCAACATTCGGGTTGTGGCTCATGATAGCTCCTTTGCCATGAAACCCGATGCGCTGGAACTGGCGATTGAGGACGATAAAGCCGCTGGAAGGATTCCTTGTGCTGTCGTAGCGACAACCGGGACGACAACCACGACGGCGTTCGATCCGATTCTGGCCATCGCGAAAGTGACAACTCATCACGGGCTTTGGCTGCATGTCGATGCGGCCATGGCTGGTTCAGCGATGATTCTGCCGGAGTTTCGCAGCCTGTGGGACGGAATTGAAAGTGCCGATTCGATTGTGCTCAACCCACACAAGTGGCTGGGAGTTGCCTTCGATTGTTCTGTGTACTTCGTCAGAGATTCACAACATTTGATTCGAGTGATGTCGACGAATCCCAGTTACCTGCAAACCTCCGCAGACGGACAAGTAAAAAACTACCGCGATTGGGGGCTTCCCCTTGGGCGTCGCTTTCGAGCTCTCAAGCTTTGGTTCCTGATTCGAGAGCAGGGAGTCACTGGCCTGCAGCAGCGATTACGGCGAGACATCGAGAACGCTCGCTGGTTGGCCGAGCAGGTTCGCCAGACACCGGGCTGGAAGGTACTGGCCCCCGTTTCGTTACAAACAGTCTGTTTGCGATACGAGCCTGTTGGGATGACTGGGGAGTTGCTTGATCAGTTCACATTGAACTGGGTTAATCAGTTGAATCGGTCCGGCTACACGTATTTGACTCCAGCAGTTCTGGAGGGCCGGTGGATGGTTCGAGTTTCCATCGGAGCTGAGCAAACAGAGCGGGTTCATGTGGAACAGCTTTGGTATGCTTTGCAGTCGGCTGTTTTGCGGACAACGTAACTTCAGGGACGAGCATTAACGGAAAGCGAGGAAGACTTGCATTCCGGATCCCTGCGGACGATCCTCCAGTCTGCCACCAATCAAAAAACAATTGAGTCTGAGATTCACATCACGTCTGAGACTCGCTCCCTGTTGTTTCCAACTGTTCGGAGTCTGTCATGAACGCTATTTCTCGTCGTTGCTTTTTGGCGTCATCAAGTTCGGTTGCCGCACTCACCTTGTTGAACGCAAACGCTCAAGGCGACGAGCGTAATCCGGCAGAGCCGATCATCGATATTCATCAGCATACGACTTATCGTGCTCGCACGCCGGAACAGCTCATTGCACACCAAAGAACGATGGGAGTCACTCAAACGATTCTGCTTCCGGCTGGATCTTCTGTAAAGACGCCTTCCACTGGTGATGGAAAGCACAATACGCTCGGCGGAGTTGGCGCCGGTGGAAACGATACGGCTATTGCGATGGCCCGACAATATGTGGGAGAGTTCTTCTTTGGTGCCAATGAAGTTACTGATCTTGCCGAAGCTCGTATGGAGATTTCAAAGTATCTGGAACTTGGCGGAGTCATCATCGGCGAGCAGAAATTCAGCGTTGAATGCGACTCCAAAGAGAGCCAGCTTCTTTATGAACTGGCCGCAGAGTTTAATGTTCCGATCCTGATGCATTTGCAGCACGGCACATACAACATGGGGTTCGAACGTATCTACAAGATGTTCGAAAAGTTTCCGAAGACCATGTTTATCGGACATGCCCAGACGTGGTGGGCGAACATCGATAAGAATCATGCTGATCAGAACAATCTCTATCCTAAAGGGAAGGTCACGGTCGGCGGATTGACGGATCGTTATCTGGCAGACTATCCAAACATCTTTGCAGATATGTCGGCCGGTTCAGGACTCAACGCGCTGACTCGCGATGAAGATCATGCTCGTGGATTTCTGGAGCGACACCAGGACAAAGTGTTGTACGGCAGTGATTGCGATGATCGAGTCGGGCAAGGATCGGCCTGTCAGGGATCACAGACGGTTGCTGCAATCCGCAGATTGAGCACATCGAAGACCGTCGAGCGAAAAATCCTGCATGAAAACTCGAAGAAACTGTTTCGACTGCCGACAGCCTGAGATCAGAATCTAAAGTCTGGCGTCCTTCTCCGTTTGAAAAAGCCTGTCTTCAGAAACGGATCGGGATATCCTGCTGAGAAGAATTTTGTCCTGCCCGCCCTGCCCTGCCACTGGTTTCCTGCCATGAGTTCACTGATGTCACGCACATTTACTCTGATCATGCCTGCCCTGGTCATGGTCGTTTCCACCACGACGATAGAGGCCGATGAAGAGGGCGTCCAGTTCTTTGAACAGAAGATTCGACCTGTTCTGGTCGAACAGTGTTATGGATGCCATTCCGTGGAGGCACAGACTCAAAAGAAGCTCCAGGGGGGATTGTTTCTGGATTCTGCGGCTGGTGTTGCGGCTGGTGGCGAGACTGGTCCCGCACTGATAAAGGGCAACTCCTCCGAGAGTCTGCTGCTCAAAGCAATGAAATATGATGGCATGGAGATGCCGCCCACCGGCAAGTTATCTGATGAGGTGATCGCGGACTTTGCGAAATGGATTGATCTGGGTGCTCCGGATCCTCGTGAAGGCGAAGCTCCTGTCAAACCAAAGCGTGAGATCAACCTTGAGGAAGGAAAACAGTGGTGGTCGTTTCAGCCATTGAAAGAAGTGACGCTTCCGGATCCTCATAAGCCGATTGATGGATTCATCCGACAGGCGCAGGAAGCGAATGGATTGAAGCCAAATCATCCGGCCGCGAAGGAGAAGTTGATTCGACGCGCGTACTTTGATCTGATCGGCTTACCCCCTGCTCCGGAACAGGTGTTGGCGTTCGTTGCGGATTCATCGCCGAACGCGTTCGAAAAGGTTGTCGATGAACTACTTGCAAAACCCGCTTACGGAGAACGTTGGGCTCGACATTGGCTGGACACGGCGAGATTTGCGGAGAGTGGCGGTTACGAATTCGATGGGTTCCGGCCGGGAGCTTATCACTACCGTGACTGGGTCATTCGTTCATTGAATAATGACATGCCTTATGACCAGTTTGTTAAGATGCAGTTGGCGGGCGATATCTTGCAACCGGATGACATCAATGGCGCAGCAGCGACTGGATTTCTTGTTGCCGGACCCTATCCCGGGCAGATTACGGCAAAGACCGTCGAGCGTATTCGTTACGATCAGCTCGATGACATGATGATGACGATCGGAGGCTCAATGCTCGGGCTGACACTTGGCTGTGTGCGCTGTCATGATCACAAGTATGATCCGATTCCACATCAGGATTACTACGCCCTGGCAGCATCTCTTGCGACAACGGCCCATGGTCCGCGAACTCTTGATCTTGACGAAGTGGCGACCGAGAAAGCCATCGAGAAACATAAGACGGATCATGAACCGCTGGTCACTGCGCTGAATGAATTTGCTGCCAAAGAATTGCCTGCCCGCTTCATCGCGTGGCGCGACAAAGAGTTGGCAAATCAGCCGGAGACAACTCGCTGGCAGACTCTGGAAGCAATCACGACGGAAGCCGAACGTTCATGGCTCAAGGTTCTTCCGAACGGAATGATTGCGCATGATGGCTTGCTGAATCCGGGGGCCAATGTTCGTCAGCGAGGCCAACGCAGAAATGTGCGCAATGAGGAGGCGTACCGGCTAACGTTTAATACTCATCAGAAGAATATTCAGTCTCTCCGACTGGATGCGTTGACAGACAAGTCATTGCCGCAGCGAGGCCCTGGGTTGAGCGCTGATGGGAGTTTTCAACTGGCGGAGATCACCGTCACTGCGAGACCGTTGGATTCACAGGATCCGACAGCGATTCAAACTTTGAAAATCAAGCCAGTCTTTGCTGCGTTCGAAGACGATAAGCAACCGATCACCAACGCTGTCGATGGGCAGCCTGGCACCGCATGGGTTGTACGTACGACAGCGAAGAAGGACAACGCGGCGGTCTTTGAACTGGAGTCGCCTCTGGCTGGTTTTCCGAATGGGACGGAACTTGCCGTCGAATTGAAGTTTGTTGATATG
>CAIJTV010000773.1:0-4031 GCA_903823635.1 uncultured Planctomycetaceae bacterium | reverse complement strand
GGAACCCATAAAAACCGACCAAACCCAGTCAACCTGAGCCTGAAGCCAAATGTGTTTCATCATCTCGGCCAGCCTCTTCGGTTCGGAAGCAATATTGAATTGGATCCAAAGACTGTAACCAATGAAAATGAAACCCGTACTCAAAGTTGTTGTTTTACTACTCGCCATGAGTTCGAGTCTGTTCAGGGGTTCTCGAAGCCTCGGCGCTGACGAACTAAAGTCTGTCGCGCCCCTTCCTACGCCGCTTGCGAACGCTCATGCTCACAACGACTATCTACACAAACGCCCGCTACTTGATGCTCTTGATCATGGCTTTACCAGCATCGAAGCGGATGTCTTTCCCGTCGATGGTCAACTGCTGGTCGCTCATACATTTCTGGAGTTGTCAAAAGACAAGACTCTGGAAAGCATTTACCTCAAACCTCTGCGAGACATCGCCAAACGAAACAGCGGCAGTATCTACGGCAATGGAAAACCGATCATTCTGCTCGTTGACATCAAAACCAAAGGTGTGGAGGCGTACGCCCTTCTTGATTCTTTGCTGAAATCATACGATGACATTGTGTCCAGCCATCTCGATGGAAAGTTTCTGGAGAAAGCTGTCACGATCATTATCAGCGGTGACCGACCTCGAGCAGAGATCGAAAAGTCCAATCCGCGTTATGCCGCTATTGATGGACGGCTCGGTGATCTCGAATCCGCACCACTGGCAACTCTTGTCCCACTGATCAGCGACAACTGGGGCAATCACTTTAAGTATCGCGGCCAGGGCGAGATGGCAGCAGCCGAACGCGAGAAGCTGGCGGCCATCGTAAAAAAATGTCACGAGCAAGGCCGTCGACTGCGCTTTTGGGCCACGCCTGAGAACTCAACTCTCTGGGCAGAACTACAAAACGCCGGGGTAGATCTGATCGGCACTGACGATCTGAAGGCTCTGCAAAAGCACCTTCAGAAGTGAAACACGATCGCAACTTCCCATGTCGTATGCCTCAGCGTCGTGGAAGCTGCTTTACATCGATCCCCGGCATTACAGGCGTCAACTTGGGGCCTTCAAAATCAAGCAACGCCGAAGATGACCATTCCGATGTCTCGTTGCCCGCGCCGTCGGTTGACGAAGGCTGTTCATCGAAAATCAATTCCGCCAGCAATACGCTGTTATCCGTGAGTTGTGGCTCCGGAAGACTGACGGGTTGACGCAAGCGAGGATCGATATACACCACCGGCGTCACGGTCGGTGGCACAATTGCCGGATTCCCGGTCTCACCTGCCTGAAGCTGAACACGAATCGCGTCAGGGCTCCACGCATCTGGAATTCGTAATCGCAGAATCGCCATCTGTGGTGAGTACACTGATTCGGACGAAGCGAGGTTCAATTCAAGACTGCGAATACCGTTATCATGGATCATTGCGTCGAGCAGGCTGAAGCCGAATCGCTGAGTCACGTTCCGGGCCGTCACGCTCCAATTGGTCGCATCGCCATTTTGGAATTCACAAAGAATGCCGCTTCCTCGATTGGCCAGCAGAACATTCTGGAGTTCAAATCGTCGCGGCGGATGATTGAACGAAAGGCCGTACCCGCCACCAGCGAATACTGAGTTTCGCACCAACACAACGCCTTCGGCATCCGCCAGCTGTAGCCACGCAAGGCCTTCAAAATCATCGGTTTGAGCAGGCGATTGAATAACGCAACCTTCAATCGTCAACGAAGCACTTTGGATCTCGATAAGCTGTCGACGAGTCTTCGACACCGGAAGTGATGCTGAGTCTGCTCCCGAGTCGACCTGTCGACTGACGCTCACGCCACGAAGTTCGACCGAGCGGGCTCGCAACTGCCAGCGAGTATTCTCTGGCACGATGATTTGAGCCACCGGCGATTGTTCGCACAGTATTCGAAGTGCCCCGGGAAACTGACTTGGGGCGGCAAGATATTGCTTTCCCGACTCCAGCCGAATCACGCCCTCTGCATCTACGTTCGGCAGCATCAGAGGGCCGGAGGAGATCATCTCCGCATCGGCTTGCCCGGCAGTCCGCTCAGCCGTAGCGACGCCTGGAACAGAACTCTCCGGCCGCAAACCAAGTCGTAAAGTTTTGGGAAGAACCCCGGATCGTGCTGTCAGCAGAACAAGAACGCCCAGCACCGCAGTTGCAGTGACCGGCCAGCGCCAGGATCCGGATTTGCTCCGACGACGAACAACAGGACGCGATTTCGATCGGAGTGAATGATCAGGCATTGAGCGGGCGATCGCACGGCAGTGGCGCAGGCCGCCACCGGAGTGTGACCGCCACGATTTCAGCACTTCGGATGCACTCGCAGGCCGCAACTCCGGCGAACGACGAGTCATCGACATGATGATGCGAGACATCCACTCCGGACAATCGGGCACCGGGCCGCGGACATCAACAATGTCATGGTCCTTCTGCTTCATGACTCGAGTGATCGGATCGGCAGAGAGAACCACGGGGCGGCTTGTGAGCAAGTGCCACAACAGACATCCCAGCGAATAAAGTTCACTGCGAGTGTCAGCCAAACGTCCGGTTCCGACTTGTTCCGGAGCAACACCGTCGCAATCACGCAGTGTGAGCCGATCTGACAGAGCAAACTGAGGCTGCAGGAATCGGCGCACGAATGGATCGACCAGATGAACTCGTCCCGCAGGATCCAGTCGCACATTTCGAGCCACGATGTCTCCGTGCAGCAGTCGCACGGACTCCAGCCACGACAGCATCGTCAGAAGTTCGCGACCAATCTCGCCGACAACCGGCCACGGTAGTCGACCACCACGAATCAACAGTTCTTCCATGGACCAGCCGCGAAGATACGGGGACACCAGAAACGATGCCGCGGCGGATTCCAGACCGGCAGCATTTTGGGAGTCGTCAGAACTTTGAGCAATGAGTTCGATCGGCAATGCCAGGCCCGCAGGAGCCGAACTTCGGCAGCGCTCGATTGAAGTCAGCAGATCGGCGGTGCGAGCCTCAGAACTTTGCCCTGTCCGCGAATCATGAGGCATCAATGATCGCAGAATCACGCTTGATTGATGACGTGAGTCGCTGGCCAGGAAGGTCGCTCGCCCAAGCGGTTCTTTGCAGAAATAACGGCCGACGACGATCTTCTCGAGGTCATCACCCAGAATCCGGTCGGCCTGCCACGGGGTCAGAAGTTTGCGTTCAACCAGGGCATCCAGCCATACCGAATCAAAGTCGGGCAGGTCATGACTGAGTCGCCGAACCAAAGGCTCACACGAATCCAGTTCGGCTCGATGACAGAGGCCACTGGATGTGAGCAGGTTCAGGAGTTTTTCTGAAGGAGATCGCATCCGTGCGTATCGACACTCAGGAAAGAAAAATCACTACGTCAAAAGCCAGTCGATCAATCGCCAGTCCATCCATCGTCGATCCGGATCTACGCCACTACGTCCGATGAAGCCCAGGTGACCACCATGCTTTGTCAGGCACAGACTGACATTGGTGGGCAGCTTCAGATCGAGGAATGGCTTTGAGCAAACCACGGGGTCATCTTCTGCCGCCAGAATCGTTGTGTGAACTCGAATCTGGTCAATCACTCGCGCCGATGACGCCTGATTGTAATAATCGTCAGCCGATTCAAAACCCGACGCTGGCGCCGTGTAGAGTTCGTCAAAATCATACAGTCGACGTGGAAGTTGTCGCACCATTGCCAAAGGAAGATGATCCTTCCAGAGCGGACTGTTTGCGATCTGACTGATCAGTAGTCTCGTAAAGTACCAGTCATAACGCTGGCCCATGGAGGATGAATTCAAACGAGCCGCACAGCGATGCAGGTCGATCGGAGGACAAACCGCGACAGCTCGAAACAGGCAGAGAGGTAACTCATCAGGATTCTCTCCCAGATATCTCAGCAACAGGTTGCCACTCAGTGAAAACCCGGCGATAGAAACCGGAGACCCTGGACAGAGTCGCTCAAGCATCTGCACTGCTGAAGCGACATCTTCCGTTCGCCCCGCATGGTAAGGATTCTTTGCCAACAGCGCTCCCGCGCCGCAGCCTCGATG
>CAIJTV010000772.1:0-2829 GCA_903823635.1 uncultured Planctomycetaceae bacterium | reverse complement strand
GAGCCCCAGATAGCCGATGCCAACATCACTCAGACATTTCAGCCTCGCCTGAATATCGGGCAGCGTCCGCTCGGCGACAAGTCGTTGCTCCTGCGTTAATGGGGCCGACTCATCAAAGAGTCCCGGATCATCGGACGGTGTACTCCGGAGAACTCTCAACCACGATTCCATCATGGCCAGCCCGGCGTCAACGCTTTGCTGCGTGAATTGAGCAATTGTCCGCCCCAGAAATGTCACTCGTCTTGCAAACGGTTGCAGGCGAGATCCCTCACAGTCTTCGCACGCCTTCTTCTGGAAAATCGCGATTTCTGAATCCAGATCTACGACTCCCTGAACACCGAGGCCCGAACACTGCTGACACGCGCCCCAGGGAGAACTAAAACTGAAACTCCGTGGCTCAGGCGTAGGGAAGTTCAGATCACATTCCGGGCAACAGAATCGAGTACTATACAACTTCTCAATCCACGCTCCGTTCACCTCATGGCTGATCACGCACGTGCCATCGCTTTCGCGGCACGCCAGCTCTACAGATTCGCGCAGACGTGATTCAATGCCTTCTTTGATCACAATGCGATCAACGATGGCTTCAATCGTATGAGCCTTCCCGGCGGCCAGCGGCTTGGTCTCCGCGATGTCAACGACTTCCCCGTCGATTCTTGCTCTGACAAAACCATTCCGGGCGATTCGCTCCAGAATTTCCTTATGAGCACCACGCCGCCCGCGCACCATGGGCGACATGATCATCAACCGAGTTCGTTCGGGCAATTGCAGAACCTGCTGCAGAATCTGGTCGATCGACTGCCTCTGAACTGGCTTCCCGCATCCTGTACAATGAGCCGTCCCGGCGCGGGCGTAGAGCAATCTCAGAAAGTCGTAGATCTCCGTTGTCACGGCCAGCGTACTGCGAGCCGGCACCGAGGAAACTCGCTGATCCACACTGATCGTCGGCGCGAGACCTGTGATATCATCGACGTCGGGCCGAGGAAGTTGCCTTAGCAGCGTCCGAGTCTGAACAGACACGCTCTCCAGATAACGTCGTTGCCCTTCCGCGAACAGCGTATCAAAGGCCAGCGAACTTTTGCCGGAACCGCTGACGCCGGTCATCACGATCAGCTTGCCAGCGGGCAGATCGACATCCACATTGCGAAGATTATGAGTCCGCGCGCCGCGGATACGGATTAGCGGCTGATTCTCTGGAAGTCGCGAAGAATTCGTGGGCATCAGCGACGTGCTTCGCCCAGTGTGACGTCGACGTCCAGCAGCTCAGTTCCTCGCTTGACCTTCAGCTTGAGTACATCGCCGGCTTTCGAGTCGGTCAGTTTCTCCACCAGCGTCTGATAACCTTTGACGTCTTCGTCATTGATCGTCGTCACCACATCGCCGGTTTGCAGACCAGCCATGGACGCAGGAGAATCCGCACGCACGCCGCGAATCACAATTCCGTCATCGCCGCTGGCCGTGATATTCGGCTGGATACCAAGAAACGGTGTGCGAGCGACCGCTGGGCGGCGACTGGCTCGCCCACCTTCTGCAAACGTCGGACGTGTTTCGAGCGCGTCGATTCCCCGCAGCAGTTGTTCGGAATAATCAATCACCGTGACCGCACCTTCGATATTCAGCGTACTGGAGTCGTCGTCCGGTGTGTGATAGATGTCCGTCATTCCCGTGAAGCAAAACATTACAGGAATATTCTTCTGATAAAACGGCAGGTGATCGCTGCCAGCGAATGCTCCCGGAACAATCGTAATGTCAACCGGAGTCACTTCATCGGCTTTGCGAACGATTGCTTCAAATTCCGTAGCCGTCCCGACTCCGTTGACTTCCACTCGATTATCTCGCAAGTTGCCGATCATGTCGAAGTTCAGCATCGCCACAGTATTGTCGATGGGGAACGCGGGGTTTTTGACGTAGTAGTTGCTTCCGATGAGACCTCGCTCTTCGCCAGAGAAGCAAATAAAGACCATGCGGCGTTTTGGTTTCGGACCGGACGCGATCCGTCGAGCCAGCTCGACCACGGCTGCCGTTCCCGACGCATTGTCATCCGCTCCGTTATGGACTTCACCAGTGCGATTCTGAGTTCTCGAACCGTATCCACCAAAGCCGAGATGATCGTAATGGCCGCCGATGACGATCGTTTCATCAGCCAGCGGACCTTCCCCTTCGACAACCCCAATCAGATTGTCGGTCGAGATTGTATTGGCTTTAAAAACTGTGGACACAGTGGCGTTCCAGCCGGACAGTTCCTGTGAGACAGGTTTGAGGTTCAGATCAATGTACTCAGAAACCGCAGCGAGACTTCCGAGCAATTCATCTCCCACTTTCAATGGTGTCATTTTCAGTATGGAATCGATAACTGATCTTTTCACATGCACAAACGGAACCGCCTCGCCTTCGTTTCCAAAGCTTGAAGGATCAGCCAGTTCGTCGGCACCTGGATCTGCAGGACTTTCAATATTGTTAACGAACAGCACTGCAGCTGCTTTGGACTTTCGAATCAGCTCCAGCTTTCGATCAATATAGGCGTTGGGACTCGTGGACTTACCGCCAAACGCTCCTCCATCGCGACTTTGTGGTTCACGCCGGATCACGACGACGACTTTTCCCGTGACGTCGATCCCGGCATAGTCGTCGTAGCTCTCTTCGTCGGATGAGATGCCGTAGCCGATAAACGCCATGCCGCCAGTCGCTTCACCGTTCGCACCGCGACGAATCGGTTGATATTGATCGGCGAGCTTCAGTGATACTGCCGTGCCGTCCGGTTGAGTCAGCTCAACTTTGGTAGAATCAGCAACGGCCACATCGCCAATGGTCACAGGAAAAGGCTGTCGG
>CAIJTV010000771.1:0-3773 GCA_903823635.1 uncultured Planctomycetaceae bacterium | reverse complement strand
CTCCCGCGGCCAACGACTTTTGGCTGGCCGTTGAAAACATATTTGAAACACTCTGGCACGTTCGCCGGAACAGACTCCGGCTGACGCCTTTAGTGGACCGAGAACAGGTATGACAAACAGAGTTCAATGTTTCAGATCCGTGCGATGTTTCAGCGTGGGATGCTTGCTGACAATTCTTTGCGCTGGTGATCTGGTCGCAGACGAAATCAGTTTTCGCCGCGATGTCATGCCCATTCTGTTTCGAGCCGGCTGCAATGCAGGAACCTGTCACGGTTCCGCTCGTGGCAAAGATGGATTCATGCTTTCCTTGTTTGGCTACGACGCCAGTGGCGACTACGAACGCGTCGTCAATGAGATCCCGGGACGAAGAGTCAACCCTGCAGTACCGGGACAGAGCCTGTTGCTTCTGAAGGCGACTGGAGCTGTCCCGCATTCTGGAGGAAAGCTTTTTTCGAAGGACAGTGAATACCACCAGACACTTCTGCAATGGATTGCTGTCGGTGCGCCGGATGACACTGGTGACGTTCCCGTAACCACATCAGTGGTGCTATCGAAGGAACGCTATCTGTTTAAAGCCTCGAGGCTCGAGGAAGCCGCAACCGTGACCGCTCATGCCAGTGATGGCTCTTCGCGCGACGTGACGCGACTGGCCCGCTACTTTTCCAACAACGAAAGCGTGGCGCGAATCGATGTGAATGGAAACATCACAGCCGTTGGTCCGGGCGATACGCACGTGTTTGCTCGGTTCAGTCGATTCACCGTCGGCGCAGAAGTCATTGTGCTGCCCGAGAATGATAACTTCGCATGGCCAGATCCACCGAAAGCGAACTACATTGATCAACTTGTTTTCGACCGTCTTCAGAAATTGCGAATTGCTCCCTCGGAGCTTTGCGACGATGCAACCTTTCTGAGACGAGTGACACTCGACCTCGCTGCACGCACTCCAACGCTGGAAGAGTTTCATGCATTTACGGCTGATAATCGACCGGATAAGCGAGCCATCAGGATTGATCAATTGCTCGCTGACGATGCCTTTACAGACTACTGGACGGCTCTCTGGGCGGAACAGTTAAGGATCATCGGCGGAAACTATGCTCCGGATGCCACTGACATCAAAGCGGCCGATGCTTTCTATTCGTGGATTCATAAGCAGATTGAATCGGGCCGGCCGATGAATGAATTTGTCGCAGAGATGGTCGATTCGTCCGGCAGCAATCTGACAAATGGTCCAGTGAATCTCTACACCATGTTGGTTCACAAACCCCAGTTCGATCCGAAAGCCTTTGCGGCAGACTTCTCTCAGGTATTTCTCGGTGTCCAGATTCAGTGTGCCGAGTGCCACAATCATCCGTTTGATCGCTGGACTCAGGATGACTACTACAGCTTCGTCAGTTTCTTTACAGGCATGAAGCGAAAGTCTGGTGTGGAGCCTCGTGAGCGCCGCATCTATTGTGATCTTTCGGCTCCTCCGGCGAGACACATCGTGGATGGCCGTCCCATGCCGGCGAAAGTGTTGGGCGGAATCAATCCGGTACCAGCAGGCGGTGATCCTCGCACGACACTGGCGTCGTGGCTGACTGCTCCGGAAAACGAACTGTTCAGTCGCAATCTGGCGAACCGAATCTGGGCACAATTAATGGGACGAGGCATCATCGAACCCGTAGATGATGTTCGAGCCAGCAATCCGCCGGTCAATGGTCCTCTGCTGGATGCTCTGTCGCAACGACTGGTTGAAGTCAAATTCGATCTCAGAAGTCTCGTCAGAGACATCTGCAACTCTCGCACATACCAGTTGAGTGCGAAACCCAACGATTCCAATCAGCGTGATACTCGCCAGTTTTCTCACGCGCATCTGCGGCGATTGCGGGCCGATGTGCTGATGGACTCCGTTGTCATGGTCACGGGCGTCGACCGACGGTTTAACGGATTTCCGGAAGGAACAAAGGCGATCGAATACTACCCGCGTGAAGCTGGCGATACCGAGGGACCTCATTTTGGCGATCCATTTTTTGCAACGTTTGGCCGATCAAGTCGAGGAACCGTCTGTGCCTGCGAAACAAAAAAGGAACCGACGTTATCGCAAACGCTTCACTTGGCCGTGGGCGACACAGTTCGAGACAGAATTTCAGCGAATGCCCAAATTGCCCGCCTCCTGGAATCGAAGTTGCCGCCCGATGAAATCATTGAACAACTTTATATTCGCACACTTTGCCGCCGACCAAAGCCGTTTGAGCAAACAGCTTTGAAGGAACTGATCGGCGAAAATGTCTCAGACCCACAGGCCTATGAAGACATCTTCTGGAGTCTTTTGAATTCGACAGAGTTCGTGTTCAACCATTGAAGAACCCGTGGCATTCAGTCGCTCTTCTTCACATCGATTTCGTGAAGTTTTGGAATACACCGTACCCACAGGCATTGATCATGACGACCAAACGGCTGACGCTTCACACAAAGAGAACCGCCCGTTGCACAATGATGTTGCTGCTCTTCTTTGCCATCGAAGCCAATGGTGATGAAAAGATCTCGGTCAACTACGACGACCACATTGCGCCGATATTTCGCAAGCACTGTTTTCAGTGCCATGGTGAGTCGAAGCAGGAGGCTGGTCTGAATCTTGCGAGTTTTGCGACTTCAATAAAGGGCGGTAGTGGCGGAGAAGTGCTCATTCCGGAACGCTCGAACGGCAGTCGCCTGTTTCAGGCCATCACAGCAGAGGATCCCGCAGAGCGGATGCCTCCGAACAATGATCCTCTGCCAGCAGACGATGTGGCCATGATCCGAAAATGGATTGACACTGGTCTGAAAGAGAACCGCGGAAGCGCAGCGGTACCAGCGCGAAAGATGAACTTTGTTCCTTCCGCAAAAGCGGCGGTTGATGGCCCGGCTCCGCTGCCAGAAAACCTGCCAGCGTTGCCATCCATCAAGTTGAATCGTCCGTTTCCTGTTCTTGCTGTTGCTGCGAGTCCTCGTGGAGAATTGGCAGCCATTGCCAACTACGAACGAATCGACTTTATTAACACAGTGACGCGAACAGTGATCGGTTCCGTGCCGTTCCCCGAAGGTGAACCGCACGTGCTGCGATTTAACTCCTCAGGAACGGTTCTACTAGCCGCTGGAGGTCGCCCGGTACAACACGGCTCAGCAGTACTATACAACGTCAAAATGGGAAGTCGTCTTGCTGAAATTGGCAATGAAACAGACGCCATCATGGCCGCAGATATTTCACCGGATGAGAAGTTTGTGGCGGTTGGAGGATCTGGTCGAGCGATCAAAGTGTTCTCAACAAGCGACGGCACACTTCAGCAAACACTCGTCAAACATACGGACTGGATCACGGCGGTCGCCTACAGTCCGGACGGGAAACTTCTCGCCAGTGCAGATCGAGTCGGCAATATTCATCTGTGGGATGCCACAAGTGGAGGCGTGGTACTGCCGCTTTCTGAGCACAAGGGTGCAATAAAAGCTTTGGCCTGGCGATCAGACAGCCAGATACTGGCCTCATGTGGTGAAGACGGTCTGATTGTCTGGTGGGAGATTTCAAAAGGCTGGCCGGCGATATCAAAACCCGAGGCCCATCCTCCAGTACGTCCTGCCGGGATGTATGGCAAGATCGCGAATGGCGTCCTGGATGCGTCATTTAGTACCGCTGGCGAACTGGTCACCTCTGGAAGAGATGGCCAAATTCGGATCTGGTCCGCCGACGGCAGTCCGAAAGCCTCCTATTCGATTCTCGGCGAATCCACAATACTGAATCAGAAGCGTTCTGTTCGCAT
>CAIJTV010000770.1:0-6629 GCA_903823635.1 uncultured Planctomycetaceae bacterium | reverse complement strand
GGCAATATTCGGACGAATTATTGCCACCGCCACTACGTAATACAAGCGTGCCTCCCCGCGGCGACAGTTTGGTGCTTCATAGATATCGATCAAGCCTATCGTTCAAGCGTTCATGCCGTTCAGGGGCAGGGCATAACAGGACTTCACTGCTCTGGGTATCATGGGCCTTGCGTTTCTGCGGTCATGCAGTTCAGATCGTGCCAATGCTTCCGAATAGGTTAGTCAGTTCGGTCTCAACGAGTAGCCAAAAGTGGTAACTGATGCGGATTCAGGGTGATGGGTAATCCAGTAAAGGTTTGAGTGTTTCAAGGCCGATTCAGACAAGTATCTGCTCGATCATTTCGCCACGAAAGCCTTACGCTGGCATGAACACTACTGATAATGAAACTCTGGAATCCTCATGGCATCTGCAGATTCTCAGCGATTGTGACGAAGTACTGCAGGGGCTAACCCGAGTCATAGGGAATCTCCGCAAGCAACGCCGGCGAGAATTCAGGAATGTCAGAGGTCTTAGCATCTTTCAGGAATCCTGGACCACTTCGGCCGGAACTTTAGAGCGATCTGATATGGCTTAAACGGCGATTGTGCGTCCGGCCAACGCGTTCCCCGGTGTCCTCGGTGAGCAGCTTTCACTGAACCCGGGAAGTCATCCATTGCCGAAATGACTCGGTGAAACGCGGTGATCCTGCAAAAACGCAGCAAAACCTACCGCTTCCAGGAACTTCTTGACTCAGCAGAGTAGTTCCTCTAGGTTCCGCCTCTTCATGAGATTCGGCAGAAGTTCTGGCCGAAGGAATCCCTGGTTCAAAGGAAGTTTTCGAAATGGCCGACCTGATCGCACCTCATGGTGGATTATCAGAACCTGTTTGTCGCACCGTAGGCGAGCAGGAACGTGAAGCATTCCTTGCGGAAGCCGCAACGCTTGTCAAAGTCCCTGTCTCTTCAGCAGATCTGTCCAGTGTTTACCGCTTCGGCGACGGCACATTGAGCCCTCTGGCCGGGCCAATGAACTCTGCGGTCTACAACCAGGTGCTTGACGAATGCTACGTCCTCAGCAACGGTCAAAAGTACGCATGGACGATTCCAATCGCGTTCCCGATTACGGCAGAAATGGCCAAGACGCTGAAGCCTGGACAGAAGGTCGCTCTGACTAATCCTGCTGGCGATATCGTTGCAACACTCGAACTGAACGACGTCTACGCGTGGCCGAAACTGAAGTATCTGAAGTCGGTCTACCTGACTGACCGAATCGATCATCCAGGTGCTGATATGGTGATCAAGGGCGAAGCTGCTAACTCACACCTGATCGGTGGCGAGATTCGCGTGTTGCCTCAGCCAAAGAATCCTTCCTTCGGCAAGTACGTTTTGACTCCTCGTGAAGTCCGCAAAGCTCTTGCGGCCAAAGGCTGGGACGCCGTTGTGGCGTTCCAGACTCGCAATCCGCTGCATCGTGCTCACGAGTACGCTCTGGTACACGGTCTTGAAACCTTGCTTCGAGAAGGCAAGAACGCCGGCGCTTGCCTGAATCCTCTGATTGGCGAAGTCAAAGGCGATGACGTTAACGCCGAAATCCGAATGCAGACCTACGAAAAGCTGATCACCGACCGCTCACTGGGTGATGGCGACAGCGATACGACCCTGTGGGGACCACGTGGCGAGTCTGTGCCTGATCGAGTGATTCTGTTGGGCCTGGACATCAAGATGTTCTACGGCGGACCAAAAGAAGCTGTTATGCACGGGATCTATCGCCAGAATATGGGCTACACTCATCTCGTGATTGGCCGCAAGCATGCAGATGCTCCTTACGCCAACGGCGAATCCATCTGGGGCGACTTCGATGCTCAGGAAATCTTCAGCAAGCTTGGCGGCGATCTGAAGATTAAGACGATCAATGTCGGATTCGCAGCTTACTACGAATCTGTTGGTCGAGTCGACCTGATGGAACGTCACAAAGACGAAAAGCCATGGTCTATCAGCGGCAAAGATATCCGCGCGACTCTGCAGAAGGGCGAACTGGTCGACGGCCGCATTATGCGACCGAGCACTTCCAGAATTCTTGGAGATGCGATGAAGTCTGCTTAATGCGGACTCATGGCTGAATCAGCAGGATAATTTGGGCCCGGTGAGTCGAAAATAGCCGACTCTGCGGGCCTTTTTCATTCATAGGCCCGCTGCAAGGCTAAGCTCAGGAATCCGATCGTGTGCGCCTTCAAGACAGTGTTTCAAAAGCAAGGAGTTTTGAGGCAGAAATACCCCGGCCAGCTTTCTGCCCGTAATGCTTTCGTACGATGATCAGTTTTCGCTCGGCAGTGGCGCATTATTTTCATTGAAGAGGGCCACGCATCGAACCGGGGGACGGTGCATGAACAGAGTTGCCGAAGACCAGCCTGCCACAACTTCCCTGACAGTGTATCTGATCAGACGGTTGCCCTGTTTGCGAGGACCAGTTGTTCGTGCTACCTTGGAGTGATTCGGCAATTCATTGAATATTGCGTGGTATGCGATGCGCGGCCACGATTTAGGTAACGAGCTGAACGACATATCCCACAAAGACGTCGCCTCAATTTATGCCGCCTGAAGTATAAGTCATTTCCAGGATTTTCGCAGTGGATCAGCCTGCATCACAACAAAAGTCTGCCAGCCGATCTCGTCACCGACGAGGTCGTTCGCCGAGCCCTCTACGGTGGTTGATGTTACTGATCGCGGCTGCGGGGCTGATTGCTGGTGTCCTGTGGGGAGCAGTTTGGTGGGAAGAACGCCCATTGGCAGAAGTAGAAAAGCAACTTCGGGACAAAGACTATGATCAGGCCCTGGCACTGGTCGACAGATTCCTCAGAAAATTCCCGGAAAACGGGCGTGGTATTGCTCTCAAAGCACGGGCATTGGTGCATCAGGGAAATGCTGCAGAGGCAGTTCGCTTATTTGATCAGGTTGGAGCCGCATCCCCGGATGAGATTCGGGACTGCGCAAAGGCTTTCCTGATCCTTCAAAGATGGCTTCAGGCGCTGCCATTGCTCGAGTATCTGCACACGATGAATCCGAAAGACCCTGACCTGCTCCATGAACTCAGTGCCTGTCGAGCCAAATTGGGACGTTACGACGACGCTATCACGGCTGCTCTGGAATTTTCAAAACTACCCGAATGTGAGGCGAGAGGCTATACCTTGATCGGCCTGCTTGAAACGGAACGAGGGAATCATCGGACAGCATGCGAAGCATGGCAACGAGTGCTCACAATTTCCCCCGGTGGAGAGGGGCTTCAAGTGCCGCCTGAAGAGTTTCTCGCCGAATATGGTGCAGCGTTGCTCAAAGTCGGCAATCCAACCGCTGCACTTGTTCAACTGCAACGCAGCGTCAGCACTAAACCAACTGTCAGGTCGCTCATGCTTTTGGGAAAGGCTTTTTATCAGGAAGGCCGGATTGAAGAAGCAAAACAAACGTGGCAGGAAGTGATTTCTCTGGATAAGACGAACGAAGAATCAAGACAGGGGCTTGCTGAACTGGCCATGAAAAGGTCCGACTTTTCGTCAGCATTGAATTGGCTGATGCCGCTTGCAGAGGCGCCAACAATTTCCAGCACAACCGCGTTTCTGCTGCAACGTGCTTTTTCGCTTTCCGGTGATCAAACGACTTCGCAACAATGGCAAAGCCGTGCAAACGAGATTCGTCGCCGTGAAGAACGGAACAGAACCGTGGACCAGATCCTGATCGATAGCCCGACTTCGCTGTGGGGTCAGGTATTGCAGGCGTATCGGCTGGCAGAACAGGAAAACTGGGATCAGGCCGCTTTGATGATGACGGGGATCCCGGATGAACAATCGCATCCTTTTATCACGAAACTGGCGAACGCAGTTCGCGATCACGGACCGTTGCCGGACCTCACGTCACTCCCGCTGGAAGTATTTCCATAGTCCGGAGCAGGGTATTATTCTCCGTTCGTCGTCAATTGAGCCCGGGTGCCCGCGAGATACCTTGTAGAAGATCGCCTCAATCCGGAAGATCGCCTCAATCGTGGCCGTGCACAGAAAATTGATCACCCCACCCTGGTGACCGAATTTCAAGTTTTTGGGAAACATGACGAAAACAGGTCGTTTGACCAGAACAGTGCCAGATATTTCCGAATACAGAATCTGAAAGGCGTTGTGTCTTTGAGGCAGCGCGCGATAATCATTCTGATGAAAACCTCTCGACTCATCCTGATTGCAGCCGTGCTATTCCTGATAGCCTGGCTACTTGTTCTGCAGAGGGATGAGTTTACTGTAAAGCCCCTGCGTGATCTTGACTCGGTTAGGGAAATCGCGCCCAGCGAGTGGGTTGATCTTGTCACAGCCGGACAAAACACTGCACCCGGGACGGTTTTCATCCCCCAAAAAAACACCGGGGTGGAGTTCCGGTCAGGGGTGCGGCCGGAGTCCCGAGGATTTCTCTCTCCAGAAGTCTGCAGTGAGTGCCATGCAGAGAATTACCGCGGATTTCTCACCACTGCTCATGCCTTTACATCACGGGAACCCGACGACCATTCGATCCTCGGCAGTTTCGCGGAGGAGCGAAGTATGCTGTCGACGAGGAATCCGGACCTCTGGTTTAAGATGTTGGCCGATACAACAGGCTTTTACCAGCAGTTGACAGTGCAAAAGGATCGAATCCACTACACGGAGAAGCGTTCAATCGATCTCGTTATTGGGTCTGGAAATCATGGTCAGGCTTATCTGTCATGGGAAGGTGATCACCTCTACCAGATGCACGTGAGCTATTTGACGGAGTCAGACCAATGGGTCAATAGCCCCGGGATGTATGTGGACGGCACCGCAGACTTTGCAAGGCCGGTTCCAGGGCGTTGCCTTGATTGCCACACGACGTGGTTTTCCGAAGATGCGACCGCAGTTAATCGATTTGATCGCAGCAATTATCTGCTGGGTGTAACCTGTGTCCGTTGCCATGGCCCGGGACACGAACATGTTGCCTACCATCGCGAGCATCCGGACGAAGGAGTCGGCAGGCAGATTGTCAATCCCTCCGGACTATCACGTGATCGGATCAATGAACTGTGTGCTCAGTGTCATTCCGCCGGAGAACCACTCGCCCCCTCGTTCACCTATCGCCCCGGAGAGCCGTTGTCGGAGTATCTGGAATTGGATCTTGCGGCAGATGCCCCGACAAATGAAGATCCCCATAGCGCAAATCAGCTTGCAAGGCTGATGAAGAGCAAGTGTTATATCGCCAGCGAAACAATGACTTGCATCACGTGTCACGATCCGCATCAGGATCAGCGAGGTGACACCTCTGGTTTTTCCAGAACCTGCCAGCAATGCCATCAGCCGGAAACTTGTCGCGAACAGAAAACTTCCGGTTCAGCGATTAATGACCGCTGTGTCGAATGCCATATGCCTTCACGAAGAGACGAGCAGGTCAGTATCGAAATGAAATCGGGAACTCTTATGGCACTGATTCGCGATCATCTGATCGGCAAGTGGCCTGCCACTTCAGACCGTGTCCGTGCGAAGATCGCTGCCGATGCACAAAGTCAGGCCCGCTCTGCTCGAGATACGCAACAGTCACAGAGGGACTCACGATGAATCCAGGCCTGCGACAAATATGCTTCGCAGTCGCGATGCTGAACATCGTGTTGATCGGCTGTGGAAACAAGACAACGCCGCAGGAATCAAACAATCAGCAGGCTGTTGTCAATCGTACTTCGGCCGAACAGGCGGCCCCCATAAACAAGGGCAGCGAAGGAGCCCTCAAAAAACGGGCTGAAATCTATTTCCATTCGATGCTGAGTGAATCGGGAATTGACTTTCGGCATGTCAGTGGGAATTCCGGGGAAAAAGCATTTCCGGCAGCCAATGGAAGCGGGCTGGCTACGTTTGACGCGGACATGGATGGACATGTCGACTTGTATTTTGGAAACGGAACCCGGTTTCCTGTCGACTCGGAACGCGACTCATCCTTCGATGAATTCTATCGCAACCTTGGCGAGTGGCGATTTAGCAAGGCAACGGCGTTGGCCGGGTTTCGGAATCCGAATTACACCACCGGAGTTGAATACGGCGATTTCAATGGCGACGGTTTTCCGGATGTTTACACGACCAGTGTCGGTCGGAATCAATTGTACCTGAATCTTGGTGATGGAACCTTCGTCGACGTGTCTACATCCAGCCGCACAGATGACCCGCGTTGGGCGACGAGTGCTGCATTCACCGACATTGATAACGACGGTCTGCTGGACTTATACGTCTGCAATTACGGAAAATGGACCCTTGAAACCAATCAGTATTGCGGCGATAAGGCTCGTGGTATTCGTATGTTTTGCAGCCCTACGATGGTGCCGTCTGAAGATGACGTCCTCTACAGGAATCATGGAGATGGAACGTTTGAGGACTACTCAGAGGCCAGCGGTATTCGCGTTCGTAACGGGCGAGGGCAGGGCGTCATTGCCCTCGAACTGAATGACGACGCGAGGACAGAACTTTATGTGTCGAACGACATCAACCCGAACTTCTTGTTTCTGGGCGACGGAAAGGGACACTTTACCGAAGTCGGTGAACTCTCAGGGACGGCTTTTAATCATCAGGGTCAGGCCCAAGCTGGTATGGGGCTTGCCGCAGGTGATGTCGATCGAAATGGGC
>CAIJTV010000769.1:0-1826 GCA_903823635.1 uncultured Planctomycetaceae bacterium | reverse complement strand
CCAGAAACTGACTCTTGGCCTGATTGGCAGCATCAGCCTGAAGACGAGCTTTCACCATCTCTTCTTCATATTTCTTCCTGACAGAGATATCGGCCAGAGTCCCCAGCATTCGCAGCGGAATAGAATTCTCGTCGTACTGCATGAGGCGTCCGCGAGCCTGAACCCATCGCCAGCCACCAGTCTTCTGCCTGACTCGAAATTCCGCTTCGTAGAACGAACTCTCACTGGGATCGGAAACATGTCGAGTTAAATTTCGGCGCGCGGATCCGATGTCGTCAGGGTGAATCCGGGAAAAAAACTGTCAACACCCATATGTACAGGTGGGTAATCTTCGCCCAGCAATTGGCAGAACTGCTGATCCCACGTTTCTTTATTCGTCTGCAGATTCCAATCCCACGTTCCAAGTTCACCTCCGGACAACGCCATTTCGAGTCGTTCGCGTTCCTGCCGCAAATGGCTCTGCACTCGATGAACTTCGGTAACGTCCGTTGCGACCCCGACAAAACCTGTGATTTCCCCGGCATCATCTCGAATGGACATCAGCACCACGTGAACGCTGAAGTGCGAACCATCTTTGCGGATCCACGTCCAGTCGTTTTCGCTGAAACCTCCACGCTGCACTTCATCGACAAGTACTTCAGCAGCATTGATCTCGGTGCCATAGAGCTTCTGAAGTCGCTGTCGATTCACTTCAATCTCTGAATCCAGATGTAGAATCCGGGAAGTCTGCACTCCGATCATTTCACCGGCTGAATAGCCAGTCATTCTCTCTGCACCTGCGTTCCAGACAGTAATGATTCCCTGTAAGTCCGTCGCAATAATACTGACGTGCGTTGATGCCTGAACGACAGCATTCATCTGCGTTCGAATTTGCATCGACCTTTCCTGTTCCAGACGCTGCTCCGTTACATCCGAAGTAAACCCATTCCACAGGACCGTACCATCAGAGCGAAGGCTTGGATTTGCTCTGCTGCTCAGCCAGCGAACTTTGCCGTCCGCCGCGAGCACACGAAATTCCTGTTGCCAATGTGACAACGTTGCTGTCGAAGTCTGCATAGACTCTGTAACGCGGCCGATATCATCCGGATGAATTGCCGCAAATATTGCAGACGCATCAGACCGTACATCCTCTGGAGACAACTGATAAATCTGTTGAATTTTGTCGCTGGCATAGGGCAAGCCGTATGTGCCATCAGGCCTTAACTCAAACTGGTAGACAAATCCCGGAATCTGTGACGTTATTCTCTCCAGACGCGATGCCATTGCCAATGCGTCTGAATGACTTTGAGCGATCTGCCAGTTCGCGCGACGCAACTCAAGTTGAGTTATCACTTGTCCTGCGAGGGTCTTCAGGTTTGACAGTTGCCGCGAAGTAAAGTCTCGAGGAGTTGTGTCAAGCACGCATAAAGTCCCCATAGCGTGCCCGTCGGACATGATCAGAGGAATACCAGCATAGAATCGAAGAAATGGCGGACCGAGGACCATCACATTGTCGCAGGTTCGAGGGTCCGTCAGCGCATCAGTGACAATGAAAGGCTCTCTGGAAAGAATAGTGTGCGAACAAAATGCGACGTCGCGGTCGATGTCTCTCACGCCGGAACCGAAAGCAGACTTGAACCACAGTCGCGCGGTATCTACGAGACTGACAAAAGCCATTGAAGCTTCGCACAGTTGGGCTGCCAGCGAAGTGATATCGTCGAAGACATCTTCGGGCTCAGTGTCCAGAACGTGACATTCATTCAGCGTACGCAGACGCGATTCTTCGCATGGTGGAAGTGGGGCCCGTGGCATTTGAAAACTCGCATGGGAATATGGCCTACCCTGGT
>CAIJTV010000768.1:0-3642 GCA_903823635.1 uncultured Planctomycetaceae bacterium | reverse complement strand
GGCAGCAGCGATTGCTGCGGCTGGTTTTCCGGTTTATGCATGGAAGGGGATGAGCAACGAAGAGTTTGATTGGTGCATCGAGCAGACTCTGTACTTCCCAGATGGCCAGCCGTTGAACATGATTCTGGACGACGGTGGTGACCTGACAACTATGGTTCACGAAAAGTATCCTGAACTGCTTAAGGGCATCAAGGGTCTGTCTGAAGAAACAACGACCGGCGTTCATCGTTTGCACCAGATGCTGGAAGCCGGCAAGCTGGCTGTTCCTGCGATCAACGTAAATGACTCGGTGACCAAGAGCAAGTTCGACAACCTGTACGGCTGCCGTGAATCTCTGGCCGACGGAATTAAGCGTGCCACCGACGTGATGGTTGCCGGTAAGGTTGTTGTGATCTGCGGTTACGGCGACGTGGGCAAGGGCTGTGCCGACGCAATGGACGGCCTGGGTGCTCGCGTGATCGTCACAGAAATCGATCCGATCTGTGCTCTGCAGGCGTTGATGGAAGGTTACCAGGTCACAACGATGGATGAAGCCGCTGCTCAGGGCGACATCTTCGTTACGACGACAGGCAACATCGACGTCATTCGCAGCGAACACATGGACAAGATGAAGCACCAGGCCATCGTGTGCAACATCGGTCACTTCGACTCCGAAATCCAGATCGCGTACCTGAACAACAGCAAAACGATCCGCAGAATTCGCATCAAGGGGCCAAGCGACGAAGGCGGTCCTGTAGACAAGTACGTGTACGCCAATGGCAAGGCCCTGATCGTTCTGGCTGAGGGACGCCTGGTGAATCTGGGTTGTGCAACTGGCCACCCATCATTCGTGATGAGCAACAGCTTCACAAATCAGGTCATGGCGCAATTGGCCCTGTGGACCGAATCAGAAAAGTTCTCAATCGGCGTGCACATGCTGCCAAAAGAACTGGACGAAGAAGTGGCACGACTGCACCTTGGCAAACTGGGTGCTAAGCTGGAAACTCTGACACCGGCTCAGGCCGAGTACATTGGAGTTGCTGCCAGCGGCCCATACAAGCCAGCTCACTACCGCTACTAATCGTCACTCGAACTTTGTTCGGTTGAATTACGAGAAGCCCCGGGCATCACCGCGGGCTTCTTTCGTTTCCAGCACAGAGTGTTCGCAGTGTTTTTACTTGGGAAGATGGGCACTCGGAAACAAAAACGAGAATCTTGCGTCACATCTTCGAATGCACCCTGTAATACTTCACATCAATGTGTAGTATTGAGTGTTGTTACACAGAGGAGCTGGAATGCTTTCGAAAACTGCAGAATACGCATTGCGAACTATTGCCTGTCTGGGTTCTGAACCGGGGCAATCCGAATCAGCAGAAACGCTTTGTGAACGCACCAAGGTTCCTCGCCGCTACCTGCACAAGGTACTGCAGGATCTCGTGCGTGCTAATCTCGTGCATTCACGATCCGGACCGGGCGGCGGTTATTCGCTGAGCCTGGATCCTGATGCCGTCACAATTCTTGATGTGGTCAATGCAGTGGCGCCGCTGGAGCGAATTCGTCACTGTCCTCTGGGCCTCCCGGCACACACTCAGCTGTGTCCTTTGCACCAGGAACTGGATAAGGCCTACGCAGCGACAGAGCAGGCGTTTGCTCGAGTAACGATCGGTGAAGTCCTGCGATCCGACAGCAAGATGGTGCCGCTTTGCAATAGGTGATAGTTCGATAAGAATTGAAACCGGGAGTCTACTCATGAGGAAGATGATCGCTCGCAACGCATTGCTCCTGTCGGGCTGCACAGGGCTGCTTTGGATGACGGGAATTCTGTCGGCTGCTGGTTTCGATGAGCCGAAGGATTCTGATCAACCGGTCGAAGCCGCTACCACACAGGAACCTGCCGAATCAGGATCGAGCCCTGCCGCCGCTGAAGAAAACGTTGCCCGTGTTCCTGTCAGTGTTGCTCGTGATCGAGCGAGGCTGATGCACAGCATTTATTCGACGACACTGGGTGTCATGCACGATCGTTATTTTCACGTGGATCGGTCCATCGTGCCAGCTCGCGCGATGGAAGATGTGTTTTCGGAGATTGAACAGGAGACCGGATCCAAAGCCAACTGGATTTCGGTAAATCTCAAGGCCATTAGCATTAATCATGAACCATCGACGGAGTTCGAGAAGCGAGCGGCGAAAGAGATTGCGACGGGCCAGTCGGAAGTTGAAACAACAGAAGACGGCTACTACCGTCGAGCGACCGCGATTCCGATGGCAGGCGGCTGCATCAGTTGTCACGCGGGTGTCTTTAGTCAACCTGCGAAGAATAGAAAATTTGCAGCACTGGTGATCAGCATCCCGGTGGAGGCGGAGCCGAACGCTCAGTAGGCCACTCCTGACTGATTCTTTTCTGGAAGAAAGATTGCCATGACCGAACTGCTTCGTTCTGCATCTCTATCAGCAGTCTTTGTGGCGTTGTTCTCCTGTGTAGCAGGTCAGGGAGTTATTCCCGCCGACGAAAAAGGTTCGAGCGAGAACTCGTTAGGGACTGCAGCTGCAGAGCTGGCGGCGGCACAGGCCGCGGCAACAACTGTCAGCCAAGCACGGCGACAGGCGGAGATCCTGCATTCGACCTTACATTCATCGCTGCGCGTGATTCACGATCGGTACTATCGCGAGGATGAAGCATTGCCAATCCCGGCTGCGATACTTGGTGAAGTCTTCAAGGACGTCGAGACCGAGCAGCACGTCAAACTTCGCTGGTTGGCGGTTGAAGGACTGGCGATGAATTCTGACCATAAACCGACGGACGAATTTGAACGGCAGGCGGCAGAGAAACTAAAGGCGGGAGAACGCTTTTATGAGATCACCGCTGACGGCGTCTATAGGAGAGCTGCCCCGATAACGCTCAGCGGTCATTGCCTCAAATGCCACATGCCGGATCGCAAGAGTACTCGTGATCGTGTCGCGGGCTTGATCATCACCATCCCTGTCAATGTCGGCAGTGGTCCGTAAACACTGGTGCTGGATTCTGTCCACAGTCAACGTTCGGGATGCGCATTCAGCCCGTCACCAGTGCTGCACTCCGCCATCCGGTTCGCACCAATTCGATGCTGCGTCCAAGGGACTCAAACTTTCGCCGTGAAAGATGCACACGACAACCTCCCGTGGCAATCCCGACGACCTCTTTCAAAGCCTTCTTCTGGCCTCTTGTGAATGTCACAGATGGCGAATTCTGATTCGAAGCCAGAAGCTTGAGCCAATCGGACTCCACCTGAGATCCAGTCAGTTCGCGACATAAATCGCGAGCCAGAATCTCCACAGCCGCGCCGAATTCAGACGTCTCCAATTGGCGAGATGAGTTCACTCCATACATCGACTGCATAAATCTCGCATGCCGATTGGGCACCAAATGCCAGCGGTTCTGCACAAGCCGCCAAACCAGAAACAGCAGCAAAAGAATAAGGAGGAGCAACAGAATTGTGCGAGCCCACGCAATGGGCCGCATATTTCGTGGTCGTTCTTTGAGCGTTTCGTTCAGAATGTTGGAATCCTGAACCTCATCCAATACTTCATTGGCCATCCTCAGCATGGTGGCGAGATCTGGTTCCGGCGGGTCAATGTCCGGAGGGATTTGTGGCGGAATGTTTGGCGGCATCTGCGGCGGAACTTGCG
>CAIJTV010000767.1:0-3385 GCA_903823635.1 uncultured Planctomycetaceae bacterium | reverse complement strand
TGAGCCAGCGACTGGCTGGACATATCTGAAACTCGCCAGCCTCGATCCATCATGTTTTCCGCTTCGCGCAGATCACGCCAGTCCCGTGAGCATCCTCGCAGCCACGTCGATAGTCCATCATCCGGTTCATAAACCGGCGAATGCGGCCCCTGGACGACGCCTCCATCAGCGATGCGAAACGTCTTGCGAAGACTTCCGAATCTCCATGATCCGTCCGCGTCTGATTGAGGAATCAACTGATGAGAGACATCTTCCAGCAGGACACACTCTGAAGAAACCCGGGGCGCTTCACTGACATGGCCAAAATAATTGATGTAGACCAATGCATCCCCGGGTTCAGCATCCTGTGGCCACTGACACTGCAGCTTTCGATTCACGGAATAGAACAGCATCGGTGTCTGCGGAAAACGTTGTTGCATGGCCTGGATCAAAGACCAGCAGACAAAGGTTGGTAACCAGACTCGCTTTGGACGAACCGCATCTCGAATCAGCCACGTGAACGCAGCTCGACCAGAACTAAAATAAGTTTGCTGCTGTCGCAATGGGACCAGTCGACTCGCAATGAGGCGTTTCTCCGGCTGCGAATTCGCCCCATCAACAGCCCGAGCTTCGCTGTTCGCAGCAGCGATGGCACCTTGAGCCTCCAACTGCCCGACCAGGGCTCGAGCGGCGGACAACAGCGTTTGCGGAACAAGAGTTCGAAAGTCTCCACGAAACTCACGCAGCAGCTTTTCACCGTCATACACGCGATAGCAAAACTTGTGCTCGGAGTAATAACTCGCATCGGGCTCAGCAACGACGCGGTATCTCGGCTCCAGTTTCATCCGCAGCCAGCAAAACGTCTGACGCTCATCAGTGATTTCAAAAGTCACGACATGTGCCTGCAGGAAGATTAATAGACTCCGGGATTCCGAAGGCGTCAGTCTACTTCAACGCACTTCTCCCGGTCAGCCCAACTCATCGGGCGAGGCCAGATCACGTTACTGACCAGACGTGCATAGGCCGACGTGTCGTCGATTCTTCCCGTGTCTCGGGCCGCGGTGTCGGCAAATCCATATTTCAACTTAAACAAAAACTCCGTTTGGTTACGCGCTTTGTCAAAATGACAATTCTGTCGACGCCGGAAAAACAGGGATTTGAAAGGCTTGCCAGTGAAAGTTTTCCAAAACTCGTCAACCGGCAAATATTGCCACACAATTAAAAATACATAAAGGCATATTGGTAAATAACTTATGTCAATTTATCGGCATCAGAAACAATCTGAATCACAATTGGCACACTTCTCGCATTATCAAATTCAACATGACAACAACAGATTCTGATCGAAGTCGACAGAACTGGAATCTTGGAAGATTGGGAAACACAGGAGGTAGTGAGCCATGTTAGTACTGACACGAAAACCGGCAGAAATCATCCGAATCGGCGAAGACATTGTTATCAAAGTGATTAAGACAGGGAAAGGCACCGTGAAGATTGGGATCGAAGCTCCCGCTAACGTCCGCGTCATGCGAGGCGAGCTGGTGGAGGACGAAGCACCAGCCCCTGTCATCCCAGCCACTTTCAGTGTGGCTACGCGAGCTGTCTCAGACCAGTACCCGCATGTGGCCTGATCTAAAACTCTGAAATCCAAAACAACGCAACTTCAACTCAACCTTCAACACATTCATTAGTCCTGCCAAAAAATCGAACGGATTCAATTAAGGAGAATAGAAACATGAACGCTTCAACACGACTCACGATGACTCTGGCCGTCCTGACGATGGCAACAACTTCTTCAGTCTTCGGCCAGTTTCCTGACGAAGACAATTACTCAAGCCGCCAGCGATCTGCTCGCCCGGTCGCTCGCTCCACATCGGAGGACTTCCCTGAGCTTCCAGCCAGCCTTTCAGAATTCTCAAGTCGTCGCATTTCAACGGTGACTCCATCGGATCCGTTTCGCCGCATGAATCGCGAAGGTCGAGACCCTCGCTCTCGTGACGGAGAACAGGTGCGATATCGAGTTCCACTCGAAAACAATTACAGCATCATGCCTGTGGATCGGTTTGATTCACGAAGTACGGATCGTCCGATCTCGGACGATGGTTACCCAGTCGATGATTTTCGTCGAGAAACCAACTACGATCGCACCTATGATCCTCGATCAGAAGCGGATCCTGATCAGAGATTCGAGCAGTTGCCTGTTCGACGAACAAACGATGATCGCTACAGCCCACTTGATGAACGCGACCCTTTCGTTCCTGCTCCCCTGCCAGAAAGCCGACAGGATGACGAAGCTTCAAAGATCGACGAATTGTTGACAATCCGATATCAGAACCCGGTTACGGTCCGTGCGATCCGGGCGATGTCAAACAATCAGGCTCTGTCATTGTTCGCCGAAGTCTCTCAGAAAATTGACGAACGATCACTGGAACCTACCAGCTACGATGTTCGAGTTCGACGTGCTCTGCGAAATCTGTCGATTGCTTTGGACAACCCTGCCTTTGTGAACGGCCTTGGACTGTCAACGGATTCGTTCCAGATGGACGGATTCCGGAATACTCTGGCTCGTCTGGCCAGTGCTGATCAGGTTCGAAGCTACACGGATGCATCAAATGTGATGAAGACGGTGATGAACCAGGCGTCAGCTGTAAAAGGACTGACTCCAAGCGTGGTGGGTTTCGAGTTTGCTAACGCCAGTATCGATACTCTTGATAAGTTCTCTGGTCTGGAACCTGCCGATCCTGCTTCACGAAATGGTGCAGAGTTGTCCGGGATGAAGAGTGCCGCTCTGGAAGAAGAAATCGTGGGTGTGGGTGTTGAAGTTCGCGAACATGCTGACGGTCTGGTGGTCGTAAAGCCGCTGCGAGGTGGTCCAGCTGCCGAAGCGGGTCTGCAGACAGGTGACATTATCCTGAGCATCAACAATCAGGAGATTGCCGGAATGAAGATGGCTACAAGTGTTGACCTGATGAAGGGAACGAATGGTAGCCAGATGAAGATCCGGATCTATCGTGAAGACAAAGGAGAGCGTGACTTTGTGCTGGCTCGCCGCAAGGTTCGAGTCTGGACGGTGAATGATACGAAGATTCTGAATGGCACAGATGTTGGTTACTTCAGCCTCAGCCGATTCTCACAGAGTTCTACCGCTGAACTGGATCAGGCCCTGAACAGTCTGCACAAAAGTGGCATGAAGTCTTTGATCATCGACCTGCGTGGAAATCCTGGTGGTCTGCTAACAACGTGTGTGGAAATCAGCGACCGATTCCTGGCCTGCGGAACGATCGTAACAACGAAAGGACGACTGAGTGGCGACAACATGGTGGAACAGGCAACTTATTCCAGGACATGGAGTGTACCGCTGGTGGTTCTGGTTGACGGTGACAGTGCTTCAGCCAGTGAAATCTTT
>CAIJTV010000766.1:0-3182 GCA_903823635.1 uncultured Planctomycetaceae bacterium | reverse complement strand
GTCCGTGCATCAGCAGCACTGTATGGTCACCTCGCTGCCAGCCAGCGGGACAGTTGTCGTGCATGACAACAAGGTCCCCATCATTCAGTCGCAATCGTCGCTCGGTCGTTCCGTACAACTTCACTCGTGACGGAAACAAAGTTCCCCAAAGCGTTTGGCGATGTGCTCCACCCAACCCAATCGCAGGCTGAAACTGAGGAACACCGGGTGAAGAATCGAGGGGCATGATCATTGGAGCGGAGTCTGCAAGGAGACGACGAACCTGTTCGCTGTCCACAGCGGACTCTGTCGTTGATCCCTGATATCGGTCTGCTCCGCTCATTACGATTCCGAGTATTCGATGCGTGATGGGAATCCTGAAGTAGGTCAGTACTTCACTCTGTTTACTTTTCGTCGGCCCAGGGATTCTCTGAGCCGTAACCGGCAGTTTGTAGAGGTTTTCAGGCTTTTGTAAAAGAGGACAATCCTGATTTAAGCGGTTCGTCAATAGTCTGCTCGAAAAGTCCCCCGACAGGATTTCCGCAGATGCCTGATTGCCGCAGTTTGCCTCGACAAGCAGTCGACACGAGCATCTCAGCCTGCAGGCCTCAAACGGATTCTCAAAAGATCGAATCCGAGGCTCCGATGGGCCATGGAAGTCTTACAGGTGTAGTTGTCGGTTGCTGGCTTGAGCCACGTTCGAAGCTGACGACGCGATTCGAAAGCAAACCCCAGCAATGGTGCTCTTGTCTTTGAGACGCGACCTTCTGTTGCGGGACGAAAAGCCACCTTAAGATGCAATCAGATTCCGCATCAGGAGTTGCCAGTGCGGTATTCGAGTTCTGAACTCACGAATTGCAGATCAGTCTTCTCGATCAGATACCTCCGCCAACTTCTTTCATCTCCAGCTGCTTCATTTTGCGGTAGAGATTCGAGCGATGCAGCCCCAGCAACCGAGCCGCATCGGTCATGTTGTCATTCACCTGACGAATACTGCGACGAATGAAGTCCCGCTGAAATTCTCGAGTCGCCTCGTCCAACCCCAGTTCCAGCGACGGTAAACGCGAACCATCAGCGTCAGGATTCAGGATGAATGCCAGATCTTCTGCTTCAACGCGATCCCCTGGTGCAAGAAAGGCAATGCGTTCCATCAGATTACGTAATTCGCGGACGTTGCCGGGCCATGTATGAGATTGCAGCCGACGGCGGGCTTCCGAAGATAGCTGCAGATTCGGTCGACGCGCTTGCGTTGCGAAGCGTCGCAGAAAGAATTCTGCCAGCGGAAGAATATCTTCCGGTCGTTCCCGCAATGAAGGCAGATCGAGACTGACTACACCAAGGCGATAATACAGGTCTTCGCGAAATCGCTTGGCTCGCACAGCTTCACTGAGATTTGCGTTCGTGGCGGCCACAATTCGCACATTGATAGGAATCGACTGTGAGCCGCCAACGCGAGTAATCACTTTCTGCTCCAGAACCCGTAGAAGCTTGGCCTGACCGCCAGGGCTCATGTCGCCAATTTCGTCGAGAAACAGCGTCCCACCGTCGGCCAGTTCAAATTTCCCCTGTCGCATATCACGAGCATCCGTGAACGCGCCTCGCTCGTGTCCGAACAGTTCACTCTCCAGCAATGACTCCGTCAGCGCGGCACAGTTGACGGCCACGAACGGACAGTTGGAGCGATTCCCGGCGTAGTGTAACGACTGAGCAACCACTTCTTTGCCAGTTCCGCTTTCACCCAGAACCAGCACAGGCAGGTCTGTGTTAGCCAGTCGTCGTACGGTATCTCGCAAGGCTGTAATAGCCATGCTGTCGCCAATGATCGACACCCCTTTGGTCACCTGCTCCGCAAGTTGACTGTTGCTGCGATGAAGCAGGTTGCGTTCCTGCAGATTCCGCAAGGCGACAGCCGCCTGAGTTCCCAATTGAGTCAGGCATTCCACATCATCCTGAGTGAACGGTCGATTCTCGTTGTGATTGATCCCTTCGAAAGCCCCAACGACGTTATTGCTGGCATCACGCAAGGGCACGCAGATCAGATTACGAGTGCGATAGCCGCTTTTTCGATCGACCTCCTGATTGAATCTTGGATCGTCATACGCGTCGTCAACACAAATCGCCTGGCCGGTTTTCAGTGTTTCGCCGACAATGCCCTCTCCAAAAGGCAGCCGCAACGAAGCCCCCTTTACTCCCAAAGCGGGCCTCGCTTCAACTTCGTTGCGTTCCTTGTCCCACAGGAAAATGCTGCTGCGATCGCAGTTCAGTAATCGAGTCGCCTCGTGAGCAATCTGTTCCAGCAGGGGGGCCGCGTCTTCGGCCATCGACAGCTTCGACGCAATGTTCAGAGTTGATCGCAATCGCTCTACCTGTCGACGGTTTTGCAACTCGCGATCAACCAGCGTCAGTGCCATCGACAGCGTTCGTGCGATCAACAGGCCTGACTCGGCAAGATCCGCATCCGCATGTCGCCCCACGGTGACCAAAAGATGACCGAAGGGAGTTCCTGCAGTCAGCGGAAACGCAGCGACAATACGTCCTTGATCCGTCTTTGAAACTCCCGCGGCGTCTCGTTCCAGAGCATTATCCCAGAGAGCAACGGGACGCATTGCCAGGGCCTGCTGCCCATGCTCAATCACAGTCGCCCAGCTTGGGCCGGGGATTCGTTGAATCAGAGCAATCCACTGAACAGAGAGTTCTGTGGCGATCTCTGACAAAGCCAAACGCATGAACGTTTCGAAATTCGCAGCCTTCACACCCTCTGAAAGCAGTTTTCCGCTGAGCTGCATCAAGGTCCCGGCCGCATGGGCCGGAGACAACAAAGACACCTGCTGAATCGTCTTCCAATCCGTCGTCGCCACGATTCCATCCTTGCCGTTATCACTCGAATTCTTCGATTGACAATCACTGTGTTCAATCAGACTTATTACCGCGCCATCGAGATGACTGCAGGCGGAAGGGTATCTTGGAACAAAACTGCGTCAACCGGGATTTATCGAATTCGCCGCAAAACAGCCGGTTACAACGCGAGGCAGAGGCCTTCACGAAGCATTGTTGCAACCAAAAATTGACGTAATGCGGCACTTGGGAAGCCGCCCAGCGAGTTCCCGCAACAGCAACGAAAGCGGAATGAATCAGCGCAGTTGCTGTCAATTCAGGGGCGATTTTACAGGGATTCCAGTGCTCTGTCAGCGGTCTGTTCAGGG
>CAIJTV010000765.1:0-2299 GCA_903823635.1 uncultured Planctomycetaceae bacterium | reverse complement strand
GCGTTCCAGAGCAGCTCTGAGGCTTTCTCTGAATCGTCCTTTGAGATCGCAGAGGCAGCCCACGGCTGCGCACTCAGCTCTGTCAACGCGACATCATTCAGTTCGTGAGACTTCAGCCATGCCTCCAGCGTCACGACGGCTGAATCGTCCGTTGTCTGTGCTGAGGCATTACCAGAATTCTGAAGCAAAACGACGACCATGAGAACAAAGAACAAACGACTCAAGAGTAAACACTCCGCGAAAATGGCTTTGCGAGATCAGCGTTTCAAAATCGGTTGAGCAAATTTGTCAGGAGCCGACGGTGCAGGTGTTTCAGGAGTTGGGTCGTGATGCTCTTTGCCCCTACGACAGCCCGCTAGCTGGACAATGCCACGTTGGGGCGAATGTTGAGATTTTATCTGACGCTCTGCCTGCGGACTTATCAGAAGTAACCGTAAAACCTCTTGTCAAAAATTCAACTTGAATTGAATCACGGATAACACAGTTTTGACAGATGGATCACAGTTTCTGGAATGGAACTTCTTCGCTCTACACGATGAACTGATCGCAAGGTTCCGTTCCAATTATGGAAAGCAAAAATGACCATGAAACCGTGGGCTGTGCAGTTAGGCGTAGATCTCCCGAACCACATGGCCTTCTACGTCGGTCAGGCGGAAATCACGACCAGCATACCGATAAGTTAGACGCTCATGATCAAGCCCCATCAGGTCCAGAATCGTAGCGTGAAGGTCATGGATGTGGACTTTGTTCTCTGCGGCGTAGTAACCGTAATCATCTGTTGAGCCGTACCGGAAACCGCCCTTGACGCCGCCGCCGGCCAGCCACATCGTAAAGCCTTCCTGATTGTGATCTCGCCCAGCCGCCGGGCCTGTTGTTTCGGCGGTTGGCGTGCGTCCGAATTCGCCACCCCACCAGATCAACGTGTCTTCCAGCAGGCCACGCGTTTTCAAATCCTGCAACAACGCCGCAATAGGCTGGTCGACTTCGAGAGCATTCTTTGCATGAGCGGTTTTCAGCTCAGAATGCTGGTCCCACTGGACTTTGTCGTCGTTGTGAGTGACCTGGATGAATCGAACACCAGCCTCGGCGAATCGGCGGGCCATCATGCACATTCGCCCGAAGTTCGCGGTCACCGGATTATCCATGCCGTACATTCTGTGAGTCGACTCGGACTCCGTCGACAGGTCTTCTATTCTCGGCAACTCCGACTGCATGCGAAACGCCAGTTCGAACGACTGCATGCGTGCCTCCAGAGAAGCCTCGGCGCCGGATCGAGCCATGTGTTCTCGATTACGCTGTTCAAGACGCTCCAGTTGGAGCTGCTGAATCTCACGCGGCAAACGCGAGTTGCGAATAAACTTCACCTGCGCTTTGGCGGACGGAATGCTGGCATTGCCAATTGCGGTGCCCTGATAGGTCGCCGGGAGAAACGCAGAACTCCAATTATTGACTCCACCAAACGCGAGCGTCGGGCAGATCGTCACGAATGCTGGCAGGCCGGAGTTCTCTGTTCCCAATCCATAGCTGACCCACGATCCCATACTTGGCCGCACGAAGTTGTCGCTGCCGGTGTGGAGTTTCATCACAGCTCCACCATGAGCTGGATTGGTTCCGTGCACCGAATGGATCATGCAGAGATCATCCACATGAGCCGCCACTTTCGGGAACAAATCGCTGACCCACAGACCGCTCTCGCCGTACTGACGAAAACGCCACGGCGACTTCAGCAGGTTACTTGTCGCGTTAAACTGGATCTCAGGCTTGGCGAACGGAAGCGGCTTGCCATCATCACGAGTCAACAGCGGCTTGGGATCAAATGTGTCGACCTGTGAAGGCCCGCCGCTCATAAACAGAAAGATGATCCGCTTGGCCCGAGCGAGGTGATGCGGCTGCGGCGCGCCCTGCTGGATCTGGCCAACGATAGATTCCTGACTTCTCGACTCTGAGCCAACCGTTGTTTCGGCAAGCAGCGAAGAGAACGCCAGCGACCCAAAACCGGCCGCGGTTCTTTGCAGAAGGTTTCTGCGAGAACTCTGTGGGAACAAGACATCTAAAGGCATTTGCAGGTCGGCCATCTACAATTCTCCTTCTGGCTCGCAGACATTCCTCCGAGAGCAGAGTTCGAAAGTGTCGCCGTGTCGTATTCACTCAGGACCTATGAATGAACCACTCCGTCGACAGTCTAACGCTCGGATAGCATACACAAGCCAATTCGTGCATTGAACCGGCTGTGTTGCGAATTCACTGACGAGCAATAGAAATGAGCCTACGCTGAATCTCTGTTTGAAGACCGGCTTTC
>CAIJTV010000764.1:0-1545 GCA_903823635.1 uncultured Planctomycetaceae bacterium | reverse complement strand
TGGTGGGTAAGTGCCATTACAGTGCTGTCCAGCCTCGCATTGAATTCCCGATTGGGCCGTGATACACAGGAGCTGACGGCCGAGTGGGTTGGAAATACGTGGTACAAGCTGCATGCTCGAGTCGTGATGGCCGTGATTGACTGGGTGATTGACTTCTTCAGGATGTTGCTGAATTTTCTCGAACGGTTTCTGTATGCAGTTGACGAGTGGTTGCGATTTCATAGCGATGAGAGCTGGTTGTCGATTGTCGTCAAAGCGGTTCTGGGAGTGATCTGGTCATTCGCTTCGTTCCTGATTCGCATCTACGTGAATCTGTTGATCGAGCCGACGTTTCACCCGGTCAAGCATTTTCCCGTGGTAACCGTCGCCCACAAAATGATTTTGCCGGGATTGATCTATCTGGAAGGCAGCATGGTCGACGTGCTCAGCCCCTATCTTGGTACCGCGCTGGCTCGATCCGTGACCTGGTTCAATATCTTCTTTATCCCCGGGATCTTTGGTTTTGCCGTCTGGGAACTGAAGGAGAACTGGCGACTGTATCTGGCGAACCGTAAAGAGAATCTGACACCGGTGCCTGTTGGAAGTCACGGAGAAACCGTCGCAAGGCTGTTGCGGCCCGGGTTTCACTCGGGCACTTTGCCGAAGTTGTTCAGGCGATTGCGTCGGCTCGAACATCAGTCGGCGTCATTCAAACGCTTCAGTGCACGCCGCGCCGCACGAGGTCGCCTGGAGCATGTGGAAACGGCGATTCGCAGTTTTGTGGAACGCGATCTGGTGCGACTGTTGGAACTGTGTCCGGTCTGGTCTGAGACGGGACTTCGTTGTGGACACATTCACGCCGCGTCGAATAGTTTCTCTGTGGATATTGAATGTTCGAAGCTTGGGGAAACGCCGGTCTCGCTGCTGTTTCAGGAGCAGAGCAGTTGGGTGGTGGCGTCGATTCACGAAACGGGCTGGCTGCGGTTTGCTTCGGCCGATCAGCTCAGATCGTTTCAGAATGCGATCGAAGGATTTTATCGCAAGGGGGGGATTGATCTTGTTCGAGAGCAGCTTGAAACAAACTTCATTCACAGTCATCCCTACGATATCAATTCGGAAGGTTTGGCAATCTGGCCGAATGGTATGTTTAGCTACGAATTGCAGGTGGACTTGACTCGCACAGGGCCGATTCGACCAGTGCCGTCGTCTGAAGCGTCGGCTGCAGGAATTAACTCCGCAGAGCGAGAAGCCGTTGTGTTCTCCGAGTCACAGACACACTGGGTTGACTGGGAAGCGTTGTGGACGATTCCTGCCAACAGTGCATCCAGCCGAACTCTGCCCGCCGCTTGTTCGCAGAAGTCATCATTACCGGTCATTCCACCGATCCGCTGATCCGCTGATTGCCCCCGTACTTTGGACTGCTGCAGCCCGCTGCAGCTTTCCCCGCTCAGCAGCCTGCTGCTGAGCCCCTCGCCATCAATTCCCGAGCCGCGCGAAGAATTCTGAAGCGATGAGCTGCCTTGCGCGCCTTCGACGAATGACTGTCCATTCGCTGAGGCTGACCGG
>CAIJTV010000763.1:0-1921 GCA_903823635.1 uncultured Planctomycetaceae bacterium | reverse complement strand
GTGACGTCATTGTCATTGGTTGTGGTGGCTTTGGTTCGTCGGCGATGTTTCATCTGGCTCAACGTGGGCTCAAGGTGATCGGGATTGATCGTTTTCACCCGCCACATGATCGTGGAAGTTCGCACGGCGAGACGCGAATCATTCGCAAGGCCTATTTTGAACATCCCAGCTATGTTCCGTTGTTGCATCGAGCTTGGGAGCTCTGGGAAGAATTGTCGGCGAGTGTCGACGAGCGACTGATTGAACAGCGTGATCTGTTGATCGCTGGTCCACCGGGATCGGAAGTCATCGAAGGCGCTCGGTTGTCTGCTCGTTTGTTCGGACTGCCCATGGAGAATCTGACGGCGGCTGAAGCGGCCATCCGATACCCGGCATTCCGATTACCTGAAGACTATGCCGTGGCGATTGAATCGACGTCTGGGTATCTGTGGGCTGAGCGTTGCGTGGCTTCACACTTGAGCTCTGCCGCTTCACTGGGTGCGCTGTTGCGGCCTGATGAGACCGTACTCTCGGTGTCGCCGTCAGGGGCTGGTGTTCAAGTTCAGACGGACCGAGGCTGCTATTCTGCCGGCGCAGCGGTTGTAACTTCCGGAGCGTGGACGGGGCAGTTGTTGTCGGATTATGCTCGGCATATTTCGGTGCTCAGAAAAACGTTGTGTTGGTTTCCAACAACTTCTGAGAACTGGATTCGTAAAGATCGAGCTCCATTGTTCTTTGTTGATGCTCCTGAAAGTCAGTTCTACGGTATTCCGAGTGTCGACGGGGAAACAATCAAGGTTGGGATGCATACTGGCGGTGAGGTGGTTTCTGATCCCTCTGCTCTATCCCGACAGGTAACCGATGAAGATGAACGCCCGATCTCGCACTTTGCCGGCAAGTATCTCGAAGGCGTCAAGCCTCAGGCCAGCAGATCGGTCGTCTGCATGTACTCGATGACGCTGGATGGCCATTTCCTGCTGGATCGATTGCCCGAATTGCCAATTGTTGTGGCTGCAGGTTTTTCTGGGCACGGCTTCAAGTTTACGAGCGTGCTGGGAGAAGTCGCGGCGGACCTGGTTCAGCGCGGGCAGACGGGGCTGGATATTGGGTTCTTGTCTGCGAGTCGACTCAGGGCGGGTTGCTGAGCATAAATGCATCTTTGTTACCGAACGATCTCGAAATGCAGTATGGTGAGTTCCTGGGGGCCCGTAAATCAGGAGCGGAGCTGGCATCGCAAAATCAAGTGGGGCGTCGCGTTGCCAAATTGGTGATGCAAAGTCAGACTGCGTGACTGTGACCAGTCCGGAGATTCCTGCCGGCCATTGCCCTCCCCCTTAAAAGGACAACGAACAGATGTCCGTCGTTTGCCCACGTTGCATTCTTTGTGTTCGCCCCATCTGTGCTGCTTTGATGATTCTTCTGACAATGGGTTCGTTTGCGGTCAGCGCGCCGAGTGCTGCTGGCGAAGATGATTTTCCGAAGGCGTTCAACACGGATCCTCCGGATTCACATCCTCCAACTCCCGATGAGATGGTGAAGCTGATCGATGTCCCCGAAGGCTTCAACGTTACTCTGTTTGCGGGTGAGCCAGACGTTCAGCAGCCGATCTGCATGGATTTTGATGACAAAGGCCGCCTGTGGGTTGCCGAATGTTACAGCTACAGCGGTGGTCCCTATGAAACCAAGCTGCGAGATCGCGTCATTATCCTGGAAGATAAAGATGGCGACGGCAAGCATGACTCTCGCAAAGTGTTTTGGGATAAAGGCTTCATGTTGACAAGTCTCACCTGGGGCTTCGGCGGTTTGTGGGTTCTTCATGATGGCACGTTGTCTTTTATCCCTGATCGTGATGGCGACGATGTTCCGGACAGTGAGCCAGTCGTGATGCTGGACGGCTGGAGTAAGGATTGCGGTCACAATTTTGTGAGCGGTCTGATCTGGG
>CAIJTV010000762.1:0-2473 GCA_903823635.1 uncultured Planctomycetaceae bacterium | reverse complement strand
GGGGCGCGAGTTCAATCATTCAGTGCGACGCACCGTCGCAAAAGAGGACGAGGAGAAGGAGTCTCCATTGCGGAATAAAAAAATCTTAAAAAGATTACTTGACATATCGAGATGTTCCGATACATTTGTCGTGGAGGCAATCGAAACATGGCGACGTCAAAGTTGAAACTTACCGAACTCGAAGCTCTGGGCGAAGCGGCGGAGTGTCTGCGGACGCTGGCTCATCCGCATCGGCTGCGTATGGTTCAGATGCTGCTGCAGGGGGATTTTTCCGTTGGGGAACTTGCGGAAGCGTGTGGTTTGCCGAGTGCAATGGCGTCGGAACATTTGCGTCTGATGCAGCGGTGCGGATTTTTAACGAGCGAAAAAAATGGGCGGCAGGTTTTTTACCGAGTCGCTGAGCCTCATCTGAAGCAGATTATGGGCTGCATTGAACAACGATTTGGCGTGGCAGCCGAAGCGAAATAGCGTTTTGTAAAACATGAAACTATAGGTTGGACATTCTTGTCCGACTAAGGTGTTGTCTGGTGGATGTGTTTCGACGGGCAGGAAGCCCCATCCTACTGGAGCACGATGCTCCGCAAGCAGTTGATAATTTTGCCCCCCTGCTTTTTTTACCCAAACATGTCGACTGTTTACGATATCTCGATATTTTTGATTTTAGAACAAAGGAGTACTCTGATGAGCGTTTCTGTCATTTCTCCCAAGCAGTTACAGGATCAGATTCAGGCTGGCGAGACCGTCCATTTGATCGACGTGCGAACGCCGGTTGAGTTTCGCGAAGTGCATGCGTCGATCGCCAGCAATGTGCCGCTGGAAACTCTGGACACCGGCGCTGTGCTGGCCGGGCATCCTGCGAGTCGCCCGTTGTATGTGATCTGTCGATCCGGAAGTCGTGGTAAGCAAGCCTGCGAGAAGCTCGCGGCGGCCGGTTGCACCAATGTCGTGAATGTCGAAGGCGGTACGATGGCCTGGGATCAGGCGGGCTACCCGGTTGTTCGCGGCAAGAAGGCCATTTCTCTGGAACGTCAGGTTCGCATTTGTGCGGGCTTCATGTCGCTGACCGGCGGAGTACTCGCAATCACTGTGCATCCATACTGGGCGGGCCTTTCGGCATTTGTCGGAGCAGGTCTGATGTTCGCAGGAATCACCGACACCTGCGGCATGGCCATGATGCTGGCTCGCATGCCATGGAATCAGGTGAGCAAGTCACCGACTGCTCCGGCTGTAAAGAACTGTTCAACAGGTTCGAGCCCATCATGTTGCAGCTAGAGTTTTAATCTGAAATTTCAAATTTCGAATCTCAAATCAACAGCAAACAAATCACTTACAGAGGAGCAGGATCATGAGCGTCGTCTATCACACATCAGCCGAGAATTTCTCACGCGATGTTTTAAGTTCTCCGGTACCAGTTCTGGTCGACTTTTATGCCGACTGGTGCGGGCCGTGTCGCATGCTGGCTCCGACGCTTGATAAGCTGGCGGTGGAGTTCTCCGGGAAGGCTCGCATCGTCAAAGTCAATGTCGACAAAGAACCCGGACTGGCCACTCAGTACAGGGTGAGCTCGATTCCCGCTCTGATGTTCATCGCTGACGGGAAAGTTGTTTCCCAGTCTGCCGGAGCAGCATCGGAAGCAACTCTTCGCCAGGCCCTGAATCAGATGACGAAAGCTGCGGCGTAGTAACGTAGCCGTCTCGCTCGGCCGAGGCGAGCCTTCTTAATGGCCTCGGAATTCTGTTGAGTTCCATCGCAAGCACCAACAAAACCGCTCGGAGGGCTGACGCCCTGCCGCTCGCCTTCATGGTAAATCAGGAGTTCAAACATGTTCCTCAAGCAGTATTATCTTGGCTGTCTGGCTCATGCGTCTTACATGATTGCGGATGAGAAAACAAAAATCGCCGCTATCGTGGATCCGCAGCGGGATATTGAACAGTATCTGGCCGATGCGAAGGCCGGTGGATACACGATCAAGTATGTCTTCCTGACTCACTTCCATGCCGACTTCCTGGCGGGCCACATCGAACTGCGAAATCAGGCTGGAGCCCGCATCTGTATGGGTGAACGAGCCGGCGCGGAGTTTGATCATACCGCTTTGAAGGATGGCGACGTGATCGAATTCGGTGACGTGCGAATTCAGACGATCGAAACGCCTGGACATACTCCTGAAGGCATTTCACTGCTGGTGTTTGATCTCGCAACCAGTGCCATCGTTCCAAATGCGGTACTCACCGGCGACACGCTGTTTATTGGCGACGTGGGTCGACCTGACCTGATGGCTTCGATCGGAGTGACCGCCGATGAACTGGCAGAGATGCTGTATCATTCGCTCGACAAACTGCGACGTCTGCCGGACGCGACGCTGGTCTATCCGGCTCATGGAGCCGGTTCACTGTGTGGCAAATCGCTGAGCAAAGAAACGGTGTCGACCATCGGTGAGCAGAAGAAGTTCAACTACGCCCTGCAGCCGATGCCG
>CAIJTV010000761.1:0-2715 GCA_903823635.1 uncultured Planctomycetaceae bacterium | reverse complement strand
GCAGGGCGATCAGGCAACGAGCAAAAAATCCCGGTGGTGGAGTCAGGACCTCATATCCTGGCGAAGGTTCCAGCGTAATCCACGTGGAGGAGCCGATGTAGACTTCGCACCAGAAATGAGCGTCTGCATTATGGACCGATGTGTGTCGCTTTTGCGGATCGTAGTTCTCCGGGCGAGCATAAAATCCAGAGACGACTCGCGTTGAAAATCCAAGACTTCTGAGCATCAACGCAGCGGCCGTTGCGAACTGATAATCCGGGCCGCGTTTGGATTCAAACAAGAACTGGCTCACGGGAAACTCACTGCTTTCCGGAGCTACGGCCGTACGGTCAAGCTCATAATTGGATCGCAGATGGTTAATCACTGCATCAACACGAGCAAACCCATTTGGCACATCTCGAGTAATCTGCTCGGCCAGATTCCTGACATCGCTCATTTGCGGAAGCAGAGGAAGTTGAGTTCTGCGTTTGTCTCCAAGGGCATTGAACGTTAGCTCGGTATGATGCAGCAGTTTTGATCGCTGCAGGCATTCAGAAGACAGATTGATCGCGAGAAACTCAGGCAATGATTCTCGATTCAATTTCAGAATCGAATCCTGTGTCCATCCATACATGTCTGACTGATCGACTTTATCAATATGGACAGCTCGCAGTTCCAGCGGAGCAGGGATCACGTTTGACTTAAGATTAATAATCTTGACGGCATGCGTCTCAAGATCCGAATACAGACCAAGACTGCGACTGCCACAGGGGACTCGCAGCCACGGTTTTCCATGTGTCGGAACGATCGCCATTCCCGGCGGATGTTCCAGCGGCTGTTCCGGAATCCAGTCGATACCATCAAATACGTCGTAGATCTCCATCCGCAGATGCAGCGGAACTCGCCCCGCGACGTACAACAAAGCTGGACTCTTCAGGTCCTTAATTCGTTTCTGGTCCGGGCGAGTCGACTTGCGGAGCGTTGTAAACTCACGACCGCTCTGCGCGGATCTGGCCATGCGAGCATTGATGTCAGCGAGAAGTTCGGGCGGCAGAGCAATCGAACGATCCTGTTCTTTGACTTTGCGCACGGGTTCGTCAAAAGCATCATTGAACACATCGTAGAGGCTGGGCTTGTCGTCTTCGGCAAACGGAGCATCTTCAATCGGGCCGAACGACTTAATGTTGTCGGAGCCTGCCACAAGATTCTCGCCGTCATTCGCTCCGCTGCGAGCATACGGATCTGATTCGCCGTCACCGCCGGATCCCGGCAGGAATCCACGGAGAACTGTAATCGCATTTTGACCGCCCGAGGCTGACGCTAACAGCAACAACAATGGAATGCAGGGCCCGACGATCAGCCATCGCAGCGGAATCTGACGAGACTGACCATGCAACAGTCGCCCACGAAGACTGTCCCAATATCCCGCTACCATCCAGCTCACAGCAGCGAAGCCATAGATTGCCGTCAGCCAAAGGACCTGATTCTGCCGCGCGATGGCCGCACAAAAGATTGTCAGTGCGACGCCCGCAAGGATCGAGAGTCGCTGATAACCGATTTGATATCCCAGCACCGCCGCGGCCAGCATCAGATTCTTCTGCGTGAGCATGACCATCATTTCGAAAGGTCGGCCAGCCATTAGAAACATTCGCTGAAACGGCTCCCAAAGCAAAGTGGCCACGACAACAAGCACCAGTAAAGGCATGATCAGCGGTGTTGCGCTGCCAGCAGCAAGTCTGCGACGCACGATCAGTGTTCCAGAGACGACCAGAGCCACCTCCACCGACAGCTGCATCCAGATCGAAGCCCGGCTGCGTCCACCATCGGCATCGGCCAGAACAAAAATTGCTCCTGCCAGGAGAGCCATGGTCACCGTCATCCAGTGCAATGAACCGGCAGTGACTCGATGCCGACCCGAATCGTCAGCAGGCGTGGTGGCTGCGTGATATGGCTGTGCAGCCCCACGGCGGGAGCGAGTTCCACCTTCAATTCGACGCACTGCAGAAGACTGGCGATCACCGAGCATCGCAGGCTCCCTTCCATCTCCGAGGCAGCACTGTCTGCACATCGGCGGCGCCTCGCAGAGTCAGCCAGGCACCCGTTACTGGAACGGATTGATGCAGGGTGGATTCGTCAGAAACCGCTACGACATGCTGATCCGCAAGTTGTCGGCCACGCCAGCGAAGTCCCATCGGAGTTGTCACGACAACTCCAAACGCACTACCCGCCGATCGTTGCCGGCTCAGGGAACTGGTGGACTCATTCAACGTCGCCTGAGCCAGCGCATCCATCAGACGCTGAAAGCCCGCGGCTGAATCGCCCGCGACATACATCTTCTGATCCAGCAGCAGCTCCACGCGGCAATGTTGCCGGTGAAGAGATTCACAGACGCTGGCTGCGACCTGAACCACCAGTTCCACTGTGTCAGAGACAGAACGGGATTGCGGATCACATCCGGGATGGCTGGCGGCTTCAAGATCAACGGTCACTCGCACGACAGAAGTCGCTGGTGCCTGACGTTCGCACACAATTAACTGTTGCTGTCGAGCCGTCTGCGCCCAGTGAATTCTTCGCAGGGAATCTCCCTGGCGAAACTGGCGAGTTCCCAGCATATCGCCAAAATCACCGACGCGACGATCGGCCAGGTGTTCATCGGATTCACGAATCTCAGCGGCATCCGGAAGGCCGCTTAGCATGACAGTCGCAGGCCAGATCACAACATGACCGTCGACGGTG
>CAIJTV010000760.1:0-2641 GCA_903823635.1 uncultured Planctomycetaceae bacterium | reverse complement strand
GTCAGATTGGTGCGCGCACCAGCGTATGGTTGAACGGCAAACATGTCGTCGACAATGCGATCATGGAAAACTACTTTGATCGTCCTTCACCACTGTTTTTGAAGGGCCCGATCATGCTGCAGACTCACGGTGGAGAAATCCGCTGGAAGAATATCTATATCCGTGAAATTCCCGCTGAAGAAGCTAATCGTATTCTGGCCGAAAGCCATGTGGACGGCTTCGAATCGAAGTTTAACGGCACTGATCTGACAGGCTGGGGTGGAGCAAACGAAAACTACGAAGTTGTCGACGGTGCAATTCGTTGCAAAGCTGGTCACGGCGGAATTCTGCACACGACCGATGAGTACTCTAATTTTGTGGTACGTCTTGAATTTCAGGTTCCGCCAGGTGGCAACAATGGCCTGGCGATTCGCACCGACGGCACAGGCGACCCAGCCTACGCCGCAATGTGCGAACTGCAGGTATTGGATTCAGAGCATGAAAAGTATGCAAAGCTTGATGCTCGCCAGTATCACGGTTCAGCCTACGGCATGATTCCTGCCAAGCGAGGATTCCTGCGTCCGGCCGGTACCTGGAACTTCCAGGAAGTCACTGTTGACGGCAGCAAGATCAAGGTTGAAGTGAACGGCAATGTTATTCTGGACGGCGACCTGTCCGCAGTCACCGAATACATGGCCAATTCACCGCACCCAGGCAAAGATCGCAAGACCGGCTTCTTTGGATTCGCGGGCCACAACGATCCGGTTTCCTTCCGTAATGTAAGCATCAAGCGTCTGCCATAATCTGGCGGTGCTGATCGCTAAGAGTTCTGCGAAGCCCGGCTTTCTTCAAAGGCCGGGCTTTTTATTTGTGGACTTGTTGTTGGCTTGCGTACAGGAGTAACACCTCATGTGTCTTCGTCGATCTGCTCTGGGTCTGTTCTGCTGTGTGTTATTCCTGAGTCAGTGCGAGGCCGATGATCGACTGCTGAATCATCCAATCTTTGAGCCCGTCCAGACCACTCCGATCTTTGAAGCGGCTCCCGGCCAGTGGGACGCAAAGATTCGGGAACGTGGCTGGGTGATGAAAGACGGCGACTCATGGAAGATGTGGTACACGGGCTACGATCCCGACAAACAACCTCTGACGATGAAGCTGGGATACGCCACATCGATGGATGGAATCAGTTGGACTCGCCATCCACAGAACCCGATCATCTCCGACTTCTGGGTCGAAGACATCATTGTTGTTCGTGACAATCAGAGATATCTCATGTTTGCCGAAGGGGCCGGAGATCAGGCTCAGTTGCTGGAATCAACAGATGGCATTCAATGGAAGCGACTGGGAACCCTGGATGTCAGACTCACCAATGGTCAGCCAATTCCAGCCGGGCCTTATGGAACTCCCACAGCATGGTTTGAGAATGGTGTCTGGAATCTGTTCTACGAACGACGTGATGCCGGGATTTGGTTAGCGCGATCAACTGATTTGAAAACCTGGACTAACGTTTCCGATGAGCCCATCATCAAGCCGGGACCCGAGCCGTTCGATAGTCTGATGATTGCGATGAATCAGGTGATCAAAGTTGACGGGAAATACATTGCCGTGTTGCACGGTACAGGCAGCCCGGAGAAACCTCGCCAGTGGTGCACGACCCTGTTTGAATCAGACGACCTGATTCACTGGAAGAAGAGTTCTCACAATCCATTGCGACCGGTGGCGGAGAACAAGTCCAGCGGAGTACTGGTGCAGAATGGCACCGGCTGGCGACTCTACACAATGCACGACAAGGTTTTCGTGCATGAGTTGAAGTAGCTACGCCAGCGTCAGATCTTCATCGCCTCAATATCGATCCAGCCTGTCCATGACTCGCCGGGCTGCAGAACCTGGAGACCGGCATCGATTCCACGTTGTTCCAGGTTGATGGCGTTGGTCACGCAGGTATAGGGTTCCATGCACACCGAACTGCTCCACGGCGGAGTAAACACGACCAGTTCACGAAAGATCGACGGACATCGCTGTTCCACTTTGACGCCGGCCGCTGGATCTGTGATGCGACAGGTTACGATGTTGTTCTCGGCCACAACATCCGTGTAAATATCGTCGACCTTGAGCCCTTTGAACAGACAGCCTTGATCAAGCCTGGCGTTCTCTGGCGGCGCGGTCTTTTCACCTGACGGCAAGCAGGCAGTCAGCTTCCAGACTTTTGACGCCGGAATCGTCAGCTGACATTGATCGGCCGATGAGTTCATCGACAGTGGAACTCGAAAATACGCATGCGTTCCGAATCCCCATGGCATTGTTTGACTGCCCGGATTGAACACTCGAATCTCTGAACGCAGGCAGCTGCCGATCACCTGATAGCTCACATGAATCTCGGCATCCGTCGGCCAGCAAGCGAGGCGATCCGGAGCATCGATGCTCAAGCGAAATGCTCCCGTGACCTTGTCGTCCGACTGCTGGATCACTCGCCACGGACGATCAAGGCACAGTCCATGAATAGCGTTTCCTGTGGAATCGTAGAGGACGCGGTCGGCCGGGATCAGATACTCTGTTCCGTTCCATACATAACGGCCACCTTCGATGCGATTTGGGTAAGGAAATAGCAAAGGATTCCCATGATGCGTCTCAGGCTGTTTTCCCTCTGCAAAATCATCCGTTG
>CAIJTV010000759.1:0-1708 GCA_903823635.1 uncultured Planctomycetaceae bacterium | reverse complement strand
CCCTTCCTGCTTCGCGAAGGCTTTATCCAGCGAACACCTCGCGGACGCATGGTGACGGCCAAAGCCCTCGCTCATCTTGGCGTTTCACAAAGGTCGAAAAGCAAAACAATTAAGAGCCAGTCGGACCCGCCGGCAGATCAACTGGAGCTGTTTTAGTTTCGACAGGTTAATGAAAACTACCAGAGCTTCATTTTTCTAACAGCAAACGCCTGCAAAGAATGGGCGTCGTCAATCCGAAGCTTCTGCATAATGTTGCGACGGTGAGTGTCCACGGTCGCACGAGACAGATCCAAAACCTCTGCGATTCTTTTCGGAGACATGCCTTCTCCCAGATGCTTCAGGATCTCCCTTTCCGATCCCGTCAGCGTTTTTACACGCGTAGGCAATCGCGTACCGGTCGCAATAATCTTTGCCTGGTCGATCTCGGTCGACCTTAACCAGACCTGCATGTCCACACTTCGACCATCAATACTAACTTCTGCCTGAAACTGCTGTGGCTCGTTCAGAATCAGACATCGGGAATAGGCCGTCTTGACGGCCTCGACATTATCGCTGCTGACCCATTTCCAAGCGGGAGTGCCCATGATCAGGTCGCGGCAAAATCCCCAAGGCGCGTGCTCGTCAACCCAGACGAAGCAACCGTTCCGATCAAGTAACGCGATGGATTCTATCATTGAAATCGTGACAATGGACAACAGGAACTGACGAAACGCGTGATAGTCGACACGGCGATTTTCGCGTAGAAACGCGTCGGAAGCTACCACAAGTCAGTGGCAGTCGCACAAAAAACTGTCAACCGGGTCATTGTTATCATGTCCACGACTCTGAATCAAGCTCTTGCAGAAACTCCTGAATTTTCAGACGCGCTGTGGTCTGCAAATCTGCGTCACGAACTGGCAAACATCATGACGGTCATCAGCGGTTGCTGCGATTTGCTTGAACGCCCGAGCGGGATGGACCGGAAGCAATTGGTCGATCACATCCACAACGCTGTAAAGCGAGGGCACTCCCTGCTGATGAGTGATCTCAATCGAAGTGATCGAAAGCAGCATTTCAGTCAGGTCTTTCGCTCATACCCTGATGTTGTCTGATAACCGGGTTGGCAATGAAATAACGATCTGCTCGAACATGCAAGCCGAGGAGAACCTGGCACATCGAAGATCATGACTACCACCGGGCTGACTCTACGCTGCTTTCGCTGTGATGACGCAACTAAAAAAGGCCATGGCATGGTCAATGCCCAATGCTGAAGCGGGTTGTGCGGACTTCCGGAGCGCAGCATACTCCGTTGCACATGCCCAACGAGTGGAACATGTCATCATCGAATCAGTTCTGAATACGCTCGTTCGCCAAAATACTGGTAAGCCTGTTCTTCAAGCGGTGTGCCAGCCAGCAAACTTTGGATCAAACCGTTCTTCTCAACCTGCACGGTATGAAGAATCTTATTGGCAGGATTCGTGTGCAGCAAGAACTGAATGCGGCGATCAGCACTGATGACTCGCACGAATTCGTTCTCCGTTTTTTCGGTGAACGGAAATGAGGCCGCAAGGTCATCTCGCATCAGTCGACTGCGATACCATGTTCCACCGGTCGCACTCACGATGCGTTTACCATTCAGAACGACCTCGTCATCCTTGTAAGCCAGCACGCAGAGCGACTTACCGGGCCTCTGAAGCCAGTTCGCGATCTTTGAACTGTGACGCTCGGT
>CAIJTV010000758.1:0-3125 GCA_903823635.1 uncultured Planctomycetaceae bacterium | reverse complement strand
GTTGCCGAACTCGGTGACGAATGTTGGCGGAACAATCTACTTCACTGCCGATGACGGAATTCATGGAACGGAGATCTGGAAGTCCAATGGCACGTCTGCCGGTACGGTGTTGGTGCAAGATCTCATTGCTGGAGCAGTGAGCAGTTCTCCGAGATATCTCACAAACGTGAATGGCACTCTTTTCTTCGCCGCAAGCACGAGTGCGACCGGGTTTGAACTCTGGAAGACCAACGGGACCTCGGCCGGAACGGTGATGGTAAAGGACATCCTGCCTGGTACTGGACATTCTGCGCCTTCCGGGCTTACGAATATCGGCGGAGTGCTCTACTTTATCGCCAGCAATGGCACCAATGGTCGTGAACTTTGGCGAAGTAACGGGACTGCGGCCGGCACCACAATGGTCCGAGATATTCGCCCGGGCAGCGGTAATTCCGGTATCAGCGGCATCACGAACATCAATGGTAAACTCTATTTTCAGGCCAATGATGGAGCGAGTGGTTTTGAGCTTTGGAGGAGTGATGGAGCTTCAGCGGGTACGGTTCTCGTTAAGGATATCTCTGCGGGCAGCAGCAATAGTTATCCGGTCAGCCTGACGAACATCAACGGCACGCTTTATTTTACTGCCACGACTGCAGCGAATGGCCGTGAACTATGGAAGAGTAACGGGACTGCGTCCGGTACGGTTCTGGTGAAGGATATACGCTCAGGCAGTATCGGATCGATGCCTCTTGAACTGACCAATGTTGGCGGAGTGCTCTATTTTGTCGCGGACAATGGTGTGAATGGCGAAGAACTATGGAAGTCAAACGGAACATCTGCCGGCACGGTGCTGGTCAAAGATGTTGAACCGGGCGCGGCGTCGAGCAGTCCGGTCTATCTGACGAATGTCAGCGGGACCCTGTACTTTACAGCTCGAACTGCTAGTCAGGGTTACGAACTGTGGAAGAGCAACGGTACATCGGCAGGGACAGTTCTGGTGAAAGATATTAGCCCCGGAACTCGCAGTAGTAATGTGGCTGGATTGCAGAACGTGAACGGTACCCTGTACTTCATTGCTGACGATGGTGTCAGTGGATACGAGATCTGGAAGTCGGACGGAACAAGTTCTGGAACAATCCTCGTCGACGACATCAGCGGTGATTCCGGTAACAGTGCTCCAAAGACGATGCTTGTTGTGGGGACAAGGCTTTATGTTGTTGCGTCGACCAATGCAAACGGGCTGGAACTGTTCTCTCTGGACCTGTCAGTGCTTTGAAGGCTGAGGCCGATTGCACGCTACTCAATGAGCACCCAGATACGCCTTGCGAACTTCGTCACTTGAAGCCAGTTCTGCGGCCGGACCTTCCATCTCGATTGAGCCGACCTCGATCACATAAGCACGATGCGCGACCTTCAGCGCCATGGCGGCGTTTTGTTCAACCAGCAAAATGGTCGTACCGGAGTTGTTGATTTCTCGGATCACATGAAAGATCGTCTGCACAATCTGTGGAGCCAGTCCCAGAGACGGCTCATCCAGCATCAACAGTCGCGGTCTGGACAACATCGCTCGCGCAATCGCCACCATCTGCTGTTCACCGCCGGAGAGTGTCCCGGCAGCCTGTTTCAGACGTTCACGGACTCGTGGGAAAAGCTCCAGGGCTCGTTCGCGATCTTTGCGAATTTCCGCGTGGTCGTTGCGTGAATACGCACCCAGCTGAAGATTCTCTTCGACGGTCAGATTGGCAAAGATGCCGCGACCTTCCGGAACATGCACCAGCCCGCTTTGCGCAATGCGATGAGGCGGCTGTCCGTGAATCTCTTTGTCTTCGAACTGAATCGTTCCCTGCTTTGGCGTCAGCAGTCCGGAGATCGTTCGCAGCATTGTCGACTTGCCGGCTCCGTTGCCTCCGATCAGCGTTACGATCTCGCCCTGTTCGACTCGCAGCGAACAGTTGCGAATCGCCTCGATCGCACCGTAAGACACAGAAAGATTGTTGACGGTCAGAAGTGACATTACGCATCCTCCAGTCCGGCGCCCAGGTAGGCGGCGATGACTCGAGGATCGTTCTGAACGTCCGCCGGCGTCCCTTCGCTGATCGTGATTCCGTATTCCAGCACCGTGATCCGTTCACAGATCTTCATCACCAGCGGCATGTCATGTTCGATCAAGAGTACGGCCACCTGAAAGCGATCGCGAATCTGTCGGATCGACTCCGCCAGTGCGAGCTTCTCCTGAGGATTCAGTCCGGCGGCCGGTTCATCCAGCAACAGCACTTTGGGATTGGTCGCCAGAGCACGGATGATTTCCAGTTTTCGCTGATGACCATAGCTCAGATTGCTGGCCAGCTCATCGGCGCGGTCCTGAAGTTCAAAGATCTGCAGAAGCTCGAGTGATCTCTGACGCAACTGTTCTTCCTCGCGCCGATAGCCGCGCGATCGAATCACAGTGGAAAGCAATCCATGTCGATTGTGAAGCTGCCCAGCCAGTCGCACGTTGTCCAGCACACTGAGACTTGGGAACAGGCGGATGTTCTGAAACGTCCGCGCGATGCCTGCTGCGGTGATCTCATGCGGCTTACCCTGGCCCAGTCGCTGCGCACCCAGTTGGATCTCACCGGAGTCCGGCTGATAGACGCCGGTCAGCAGATTGAAGACGGTCGTCTTGCCCGCGCCGTTCGGACCGATCAGCCCGTACAAACCCGCGCGAGGCAGTCGGAGCGAAAACTTCTGGACAGCTTTCAAGCCGCCGAACGAAATCCCGATCTCACGCACATCCAGCAGAACATCTGAACCGCTGGCCGCTCTGCCTGCGATCACCCCGCTCTTCGCTGTCAAACCCTCGGTCGATGATTTCATGGGCCGACCTCCGCTGGCGAAACATCCGAACCCGACGTCTCAGCTTTTCGGCGGCGACGATTGAACATCTCCCAGACTTCGTGAATTCCCAGCAAGCCCTGAGGGCGCACCAGCATCATGATGATCAGCAGCAGTGCGTAGACGATCAGGCGATACTGTTCGAAATCCCGCAGAAGTTCGGGAAGCACCGTCAGAAAAATAGCCGCCAGCGTTACACCGGAAATCGATCCTCGCCCGCCCAGCACGGTCATGATGACGTAGTCAAACGACTGCTGGAAACCGGCATCCTT
>CAIJTV010000757.1:0-1640 GCA_903823635.1 uncultured Planctomycetaceae bacterium | reverse complement strand
GGCCGAAGAATTTGAATCATCCATGTCGCGCCGCGGCGAAACGTTCTCGGGGATGTTTCTGAAAGAAATGGGCAAGACGATGTCGGCTCAGCAGGAACAGAATCCGATCGCGATGAATCTGGATTTGATGCTGTCAGCTCTGTCGTCTGATCGAGCCTATCGCATTCGCCGTATCGCCGCAGTGCAACTGGCCAAAGGTGCAGAGGGTGATGCTTTTGCCGGATTCGACGGGACTTCCACAATCATTACTGAACGCAACAAGACCTGTCTCGATGTGATGAATCGAGAACTCAAGAATGGCCACAAAAAGGTTGGAATCTTCTACGGAGCTGGCCACTTTGCCGACATGGAAGAACGCATGGTCAAAGAGTACGGCTTTAAACGAAAGTCCGAAGAATGGCTGGTCGCGTGGCACCTGCGAGACCCAAAGAAATACACTGAAAAGGACGCTGGCAAGTGAGTAGTCCCATGTTTGCCGCCCTGACGATCTCTTCGATTGATGCCGCAATTGTTGTCGCCTATTTAGTGGCGGTGACGCTGATGGGAATCTGGATCGGCCGCGACAATAAAGACGTGTCCGATTATCTTCTGGGAGATCGCAGTCTGCCGTGGTGGGCGGTTCTGGGGTCAATCGTCGCCACGGAAACCAGCACCGCGACTTTTCTCAGCGTGCCCGGGATCGCGTTCGCAAAAGACGGCAACTTCAGTTTCCTGCAACTCGCGTTTGGGTATGTGATCGGGCGAATTCTCGTTTCGATCTGGTTGCTGCCTTTGTATTTCAAAGGCCAACTCTTTACCGCGTACGAAGTACTTCACAAACGCTTCGGCGGACTGACTCAGAAGACCGCCTCTTTGATCTTTCTCGTCACCAGAAATCTGGGTGACAGCCTTCGCCTGTTTCTAACGGCCATCGTTGTCAAACAAGTCACAGGTCTGTCGCTGACGGCCAGCATCATTGTTGTTGGTGCGTCCACTGTGGCCTATACGTTTGTGGGAGGAATGAAAGCGGTTGTCTGGAGCGACTGCCTGCAATTCGTGATCTATGTCGGTGGCGGCATCGCCTCTCTGTTTCTGATCATTCATATGTTACCCGGTGGATGGACACAGTTCACAGAGTTCGCAGCGTCGCAGCAGAAGTTTCGTCTGCTGGATTATTCTCTGGATCCATCGAAAGCCTACACGATTTGGGCCGGCGTTATCGGCGGTGCAATGCTGACGATGGGGACTCATGGAACTGACCAGATGATGGTGCAACGGTATCTGTGCATCGGTTCTCAAAAAGGTGCGTCGAAAGCTTTGATATCGAGCGGCTTTGTCGTGCTGGCTCAGTTCGCCTTGTTCCTGATGGTCGGGGTGGCTCTGGCGGCGTTCTACGATTTTCGCGGGACCGCTTCGGAGCTGAAGAAGAACGAAGAGTTCATCACTTTCATCGTCAATGAGATGCCGCCAGGAATGGTGGGCTTTACGATCGCGGCTGTGTTCTCGGCCGCAATGTCGACACTCAGCAGCTCCTTGAATTCTTCTGCCGGGGCCGTCGTCAGCGACTTCCTGCATAACGCGGGAACTCCCGAGCATCAGATTCGGATGACTCGCTGGATGACTTTGTTCTTCGGCATCCTCCAGATCGTGCTCGCCATTAT
>CAIJTV010000756.1:0-2809 GCA_903823635.1 uncultured Planctomycetaceae bacterium | reverse complement strand
GATTACAGCCAAAGATCCTTCACCAGAATTGAAGGGCCGATTTGTCGAAGCACGCTACGAAATGGCGAATTGCCGTCGACGATTTGGAAATTCTTCGGACGCCGATGCAGACAAACTTCGAAAGTCGGCCATGGCGGAAATCACCAGCTTTGTGCAGGTCTATCGCGATTTGGACGATGTTTCATTTGCCAAGTTTGATCGGCTTTATCAGGACATTCAGGCGGATCTGGGGCAGGCGCCCACACCGCTGGATAGAAATATCGTCGCTGAAACGCCGGAAGAAGAGCCCAGGGAAGTAGCCCAGAATCCAGCCGTCGCGAATTTGGGGACTCCATCAGCAGCACCGGCAGAGGAGAGTGGCTCGAGCACAGTGTTGATTCTTGTCGGCGTCGGGGTGTGTCTTGCCATCGCCGGCGGATTGTTTTTCTTCATGCGGAAGCCAAAGAATCGTGTGCGAGTTCCCGGACCAACGGCTGCTCCCAAGTTTTCCGGATTGAATGTGGCTGTTCAACCAGAGCCCTCGATACCGCAGGGAATAAGTTTTGAGGCTCCAGCGGCACCGGACTTTAGTGGGTTCGCTGGTATCGGAGCAGCGAAGAAAGCGGCTCCCGCCATAAGGTCGGCGGTGGCAAAGCCAGGGGCAGATGTGGAAAAACCAGCCGTGACTGGGGCAAAGCCAGCCACAACAATTGCAAAACCAACGGCCCCTGCCGCAAAAGCAACTTCGGAATCCACTGCTGTCGCACCGGCCGGAACGGCGGCTCCAGGAAACGCATCTGCCACGCCAGATGCAAAACCTGTCGCAAAACCGGCTCCTAAACCCGTTTCGGTCGAAGGCAGCCCACGACCCGCGGCTCCATCAACTTCTACGGGGGAAGCACGACCTAAGCCAACGGCTCCTGCTAGCGCAACTGGTGAGGCACCTGTCAGAAAACCTGTGCCGGCCCCGGCGGCAACCGCAGCCGGAACGGCTCCGGTAGTCGATCCCGCCGCGCCCAAGCCGGCGCCAAGGCCGCGTCCTCCAGCTCCGGACGGTTCCGCTCCAGTAAAACCAGCCGCGCCGCGGCCTGCAGCTCCGCAGCCAGTCTCAACCGACGGCACATCTCCGGAAGCTAAACCTGCGACTCCCAAGCCACCCGTTGCCAAACCCGCGGCACCGAAACCGGTTTCAACTGAAGGGGGAACCGCAGAACCAAAGCCAGTTGCACCAAGACCTGCGGCTCCGCGACCGGAAGGAGCAACGGAGAAACCAGTCGGCGAGCGGCCAGTGGCACCTCGCCCAGCCGCCCCAAAACCTTCAGCAGATCCTTCCGCTGCGGAACGCCCGGCTCCACGTCCACCGTCAGAAGCTCCCCCGGTTAAACGTCCAAAACCTCCGGAAGCGGACGAGTGAACCATACGTAACGCTGGTGTCGTGGTGGCTGACACAACCTTTCTTACTGAAACAAAATCAGAATCAATACCCCATCGGGATTCTCTATCTATGATCGCTCCTTCCAAAACAGTCACTCGTCTCATCACGACTCTGCTGACACTCAACCTGATCATCGCTTCTCATGCGGCCGATCAAGTCACACGTCGCAGTGACCGAAGTGTGTTGCGTGGTGAATTTACTGCGATGACAACGGCATCCGTTAAGATCAAACAGGTCAATGGTCAGGAAGTCGAAGTCCCCGTCAGTGACATTTTCAACGTTGCTTTCGACATGCAGCCTTCGACACTTACTCAGGCTCAATCCAACGAACGCAGTGGGGCTCTGGATGCGGCGTTGGAAAAACTGACAGCTGTCCAAAAAGACTACAGCGGGGATGACAAGAGACTTGTCGAGGACATTAAGTTTTTGATCGCCAGAACCAAAGTGAAAGCGGCTCTCGCAAATCCTGCGATTGCGGCCGACGCTCAGAAGGCAATCAGCGACTTCCGAGCGCAGAACAAGACGAACTTCCGATATTTTGAGGCAACGCTTCTTGAGGCACAGCTTTTATCGCTTGATGCGGCGAATGCCGATGCTTCAGAAAAACTGTTGAAAGAAATTCAGGCATCGCCGGTCAAGGGATTTCAGCTCCAGGCGGGCGTACAGCTCGGGCGGCTTCTGCTGTCGAAGAAAGATACAGCCGGAGCACTGACGGCTTTCGACCAGGTGATTCAAACCAGCACTGGGGATGCGGGAGCGACATCGGCCATGTTCGACGGAATGCTGGGAAAGGCTCTTTGTCAGCAGCAACAGGGTCAGGCTGACGAAGCCATCGCCACGTTGAATGAAATCATCACCAAGGCGTCAGAATCGGAAACTCAGACACTTGCCGAGGCCTGGGTCCTGAAAGGCGATTGCCAAAGAACAAAGAACCTTCCCAAGGATGCGCTATGGGCTTACCTTCAGGTGGATGTGCTCTATCCGTCGGAACCGGCCGCTCATGCTGAAGCTCTGTATCGACTTGCTGGTCTTTGGGCTCCAGCCGGCCATCAGGACAGAGCAGATGATGCTCGTCAGCGTCTGATGGAAAAGTACCCGAATAGTGCATGGGCGAAGCAAGGTGCTCCTGCAACCCCCTGATTCCTGATTCTGTGCAGCTCAAATCTTTCGCCAAGGGTGACGAAAGGTTCATAACTTACTACAGTCCCCGTTCTCAGTTTCCTGGCTATTCTCAACTGGCGAGTCCGCCCCAATGAGGTCAACTCGGAGATCATTTGAAATGCGTAATGTCTTTGGTTCAGCAGAACAAAATTGCGGACGCAAGTCCATTCCTGCACTCCTGCTGGCGATGGCAGTGGCGTTGGTTATCCCTTCTTTCGGACAGTCATCTCTGAT
>CAIJTV010000755.1:0-4936 GCA_903823635.1 uncultured Planctomycetaceae bacterium | reverse complement strand
GCTCGGATGTTGTCTCAGATCTGGCTCAGGGAACGAGGGCATCGGGAAGTCATTGAATCCTCACGACACGGCGGCAGGATCCTTCAAGGTGAATTCGCGGCACCAGGTTTCTGCATTAATGCCAGGAAACGGGAGGAGTTCTTTTCGTTAATGTCAGCTCAGAAAGTGTTCTGCTGTCACTCGGCAGCTAAACAAAGGAGGCATCAAATTGTTGACCATTCACCTCAATCTGAGGACCAAATGTTGTAACTTGGCAACAGTGTCTTTTACGGATTGGCACGCTGCCACGCGAACAGTATTGACGTAAACTTCTTCCTGAATTCCACTTGCAACTCAGTTAGCTTCTACCCCACGAATTCGTCTTCGTTCGGTTCACCCTTTGCATCATCAGTCTCGCCCCGACGAACATGGTGGTGAAAGTGAACAATCCATTCTGGGAAAGATGGCGATGAGTTCAAGAAAGAAGCAGCGTCTGACCGTTCGCATTGAAAATGACTTTGCGGTCGTATCGCTGGAAGACATGGAGATCTGGGATGGAGCCGATCTGGCTTTGCTCCGAGAGGCCCTTACTGCTTTGATTGAGAGAGATGGCTATCGAGCGATCGGTGTCGACCTCTCCGCAGTGAAATATATCCCGAGCGGCTTCTTCGGCATGTTGTTTGAATGGTACGAACAGGGCATGCGAATTCGCCTTGATGCTCCCCAGAAAAACGTGGAGCAGATGCTCTGGTTCCGCATGTTCTTCGTTCGCCAGCCCGACGAAACATTCCTGTTGACCGACGAGCGAATGAGAAACAACACGCCAAACGAACAGGTTGAGTTCCATCGCCGTGAATTTATGGCCGACGTCGAGAGCAATGACGAGGAAGAGATCGAAGAGCACATCAAGTCCGTTCGCTTCGGTGTCCGCAGCACCGAACGTATTGGCTAAGAATTGCCAACGCATGTTTGCGGGCTTGTCACGCGACAAAGCGGCACGCTTGTCTGAAGCATGAATCCACGGCTGCATTGAATGAAGAATTCACTGCAGCCGTTTTTTATTCTGATAGGTATATCCGCCAGCACGGAATTTCCGAGTTTGCAACCTTGCCAGACGGGCTGAACGCCCGGAAGGCGACCAGAGAATACTCTCGTCTCAAACGTGCTACTTTTTCCGGGATTGCTTTCTATTGTCGGGAATCACCTTTCCCTCGTCTGGCTGATTCCACAATCTCCAGGGATCATCATGGCGTCGCATTTCGTCAAGCAGCAGCGCCTCCATCTCTGCGAGCCGGTCAGCATACGCCGGATCAGATGCGAGATTGGTCTGATGTGATTCCGGAGCAACGCCGGTCAGTGCTGCAAGTTGATCTCTCCGATGTTCGGGCAAAAATTCGTCCGGATTCTGCTTCAAATTAAACAGTTGTGTTTCACGCACCTTTCCATCCAGAACGTCGTATTTTATGAGCTTCCAGTCGCCTCTCTTCACGCACCTCATGCCCGGCTTTGTTCCTCCGTTGTACACACCGTACATCACATCACGGACGATCTCTTTGCTGCCTGCAAGCACCGGTTTGAAAGTAATACCTTCACTGGAATCCGGTGGTCGCAAGCCAGCCAAATCACAGAAAGTCGGCAAGAGATCCAGCAAGTAGATGTTTCCGATCGCTCGAGTACCTGGCTTGATGCCGGGCCCCTTCACGATGAACGGGACTCGCCAGGTGTGCTCGTAAAGATTCTGCTTGCCCTGCAGCCCATGCCGCCCGATCGCCATTCCGTGGTCTGCAGTGTAGATGATGTAAGTGTTCTCAAGTTCTCCCATGGCTTCGAGTTGCTTCAGCACTCGGCCAATCTGGGTGTCGATATTTTCGCTGCACGCGAACTCACGCCCCAGCTCATTGCGGATCGTACGTTCATCGCGATTCTTCCAGACACCGCTTACGTCAACTTCATCGCGCAAGCCAGGATGTCCATCCGGAAACGGGTGTACAGGCAGATAATTAACGGGCAGCCTTGGGGCCAGCGGATTCGCTGGAGGCAAAGTTGTTGAATCACTGTGGTTGACCGCACCGTACTTTGTCAGCAATTCCGGCTTTCCGTCTCGGGTATCATGCGGATGTGAGAAACCAAAGTGGATCAGAAACGGATCCTTATCGCCCGTCCGCTGGCGATTCTGAAGATACTCCAGCACCTGCTCAGCATGCCACGCACTTCCTGTTTCATCGGTTGGCCCGCGTTTGGTTTCATCCCGCCGAACTGCAAACAACTTGTTCGCAGCTTCGTAGCTGTTGCCCAGCTTGCACGTTCGCATCGTGTCATAGCCCGCTTGATTGAAGATTGCCGGGATCGTGTGTTGCTCGAGATTCTCCGGGCAAAGGCCATCCTCTTTGGCTCGAGGCGATATCGGCAAATGCCAGACTGTTCGCCCGGACATAATCATGTGCCGAGATGGGGTGCAGACAGCTCCCATAAACGAACCCATATGATAGGCACCGTCGAAGACCATGCCTTCTGCAGCCAATTTGTCGAGTGTCGGTGTTTGCAGTTCAGAGCGAGGATTGTAGGCCTTCAGGTCAAACGGTGACTGATCATCAACCAGCACGAACAGGATATTCGGGCGCGGCTTTTCTTCGGCCCGTCCAACCGCGTTCGCAATCAGGCACGCAGCAGCGGCCAGCAGTAAACTTTTACACATGACCATGATCCTCAGGCGCGACTTCAAAAAGGGGGCTCTTGAACGCAAAGAAGCCCGGCTCGTTTGCCTTGCCGGGCTTCTATTGTGGAACCGGATTCTGTTTCGGATCAGACCTTGTCGGCTCGAGGACACACGTACGGCTCACGATACTCACGAGTCAGCATCGCATTCGCCGCATCGTTGTTCGTGAAGACTTCCTTTTCGGGATCGAACTTCAGTAAGGCTCCCAGCGACATCTTGTATTTGTCGAGTTCAACACCATTCTTCGTAAGATGCTTTACAGTCCGTTGCAGAGTCACCTCATTGTCATCGAGGCTCTTGACATCTTTCAGGACGGCAGAAATATCGCTGACGTCGACCCGGTTTTCTTCGCCCATGTAGTACGAAATGTTGCCAAGATGACTCACCGCTGCAGACAAATGTCCTTCGCGAACATCGGCATTTAGGTCTTCGACTTTGCGCGACTGGCAGGCTGAGACAAAGTTCTTAAAGTGCTCTCCGCCACCCCTGAACTCTTTCGCAACTTTCATGTCCTTGTCGAACACAAGGCAGTGCTCATAACTGACCTGAACCAGAGTTCCCTCGGTGCCATAGAACACAACCCCAACCTTGTTTCCGCTCTTGCTTTGAAACAATGTGTTGAGTTCTTCATCGTCACTGTCATCGACGGACAATCCGCGAGTTTCAAAGACCATACACTTGTCGCCGTAGTCGTAAATGGAGACCTCGGTATTTCCTGTGTCGCCACCATCGACATAATTCGGATCGTTACGCTCGGCCTGATATCCCAATCGACCACCGTAGGTCAGAATCGTGGATGGGTGAGTATCAATGCCCAGACCCCAGCGAGCAACATCGGTCTGGTGCGGCCCTTGATTTCCGAGGTCACCGTTGCCGTAATGACGCTGCCAGTGCCAGTCATAATGGAATTTTTCACGAGTACATTTTGGGTCGGTCAGTGTTGCCGGACCACTCCACATGTCAAAGTTCACGTTGGCAGGAATCGCATAGTCCCCTCTTGCACCGATGCTCTTGCGTCGCTTGTAACACAGTCCACGAGCAAACTTCACTTCACCAATGCCGCCGTTCCGCATAAACGCGACGGCTTCAATGACGGCTTTGCTGGAGCGACACTGAGTTCCCACCTGACACATGCGACCATACTTGCGAGCTGCCGCGATCAGGGCCGTTCCTTCGTAGACGTTGTGGCAAACCGGTTTTTCGACATAAGCATCTTTCCCGGCCTGCATCGCCCAAATGCCGGTCAAAGCATGCCAATGATTCGGAGTTGCCGTGCTGACAAGATCAATCGCGTTGTCTTCAAACGCCCGTCGCATGTCGCTGACCGGTTTTGGGCGAAGGCCCTGTTTCTTTTCGATATCGTCACAACGACGATTCGCGACAGCTTCATCGACATCCACAATGACGCGAATCTCCGTACGCTCATCGTTCAGGAATTCGTTGATATGCTCGCCGCCGCGGCCGTTAACGCCAACAATCGCTACGCCCAGCTTTTCATTGGCCGACTGCCCTGCTCGACCAATGGCGGGAGCAGCTATCACTGCGGACGCGGCAGCCGCTGAGGTTTTCAAAAATCGACGACGATTGAGTGGGCTCATGAGTTGCCTCCGGGAGGGAATTGTTTTGAGGGGGGAGTCATCTGAAGATTCCGCGCCGCAAAGATTCTGGCGGCACGCTTTATAGGCTTCACGCATGGAAACGCATTTGCTTCATACTTGCAAGCGAATCCACAGCATTCACTCCCTTCAATTCCTTGACCAGGCTGTCGTTCTAAACACACAATCCCGCATCTCGTGCCCCGATAATGTTCTGCGTTTCCTTTTCGACAAGAGATTTATCCATGTTTGATTTGTCCGCGATTCAGTCAGCCTTATGCGAATTTGGAATTCAGGGCTGGTTGCTTTACGACTTTCGCGGCAACAACGTGCTGGCTCAGCGAGTCCTGAAGATGCCGCACGGCTTCCATGCTTCCCGGCGATACTTCTATTTCATCCCGGCTAAAGGGACTCCGCAAAAGCTGGTCCATCGTATTGAAACAGATGTGCTGGACCACCTGCCCGGCGACAAGACCATTTATCTGCGCTGGCAGGAACTGGAAGCCAGCATAGAGAAGATTGTGAAGGGAAGCGCCACGGTCGCAATGGAATACTCACCACGCAACGGCAACCCTTACATTTCCCGCGTTGATGCAGGAACCGTCGAACTTGTTCGCAGCTTCGGCTCGGAGGTTGTTTCTTCCGG
>CAIJTV010000754.1:0-2253 GCA_903823635.1 uncultured Planctomycetaceae bacterium | reverse complement strand
GGCCAGCGGAACATTGTCGCTGGGATCAAATGGTACTTTCACTTATACGCCAGTTGCTGATTTTGTTGGCGAAGCGACATTCACGTATCGATTCGCTGTCAACGGTCATTTCAGCAACACGGCCACCGCGACAATCAGCGTCGTCAATGAAGCACCACTTGTATTCACTGGAACGTGGCGTACTTCTCACGGCAAAACAATTACCGCCACCTCTGCCAACGGACTGGCGTTCCGTTCTCGTGACCGTGACGGAGATGATCTGTCGTTCGCAATCGTGACTCAGCCAACACGCGGGACAATTACGCTGAATGCGGCCACAGGCGCATTTACGTATGTTCCGTCAAGTAGCTCCTACACCGGTCCGGACAGTTTTCAATGGCGAGCCCACGATGGCATCACGTGGTCCGCGATCAAGACCGGTTACATTGAGTTGCTGAACCGAAAGGCCAGCCTTTCATCTGATTCGTATCAGGTTCACTCGGGTCAGACGCTCACGGTACTGACAGTCAATGGTATCTTAACCAACGACTACGACAGCGACGGTGATTCGCTTCAACCAACCATAACCGCACAGCCAGCCCAAGGAACAGTCACTCTCAATGCGAACGGATCATTCGTCTATGTGCCCAATGCAGGCGTCTTTAATGCAGACGATTCATTCAAGTACAAAGTCTATGATGGAGCGGAGTGGTCGGCAGAGACAACAGTGACAGTGAAGGTCTCGAATGCTCTTCCATCGACTCGCGCCGAGGGGTATTCCATTCGCCATGACAACATTCTCTCGGTGCCTGTGTCTCGAGGAGTACTCGCGAATGACTATGACAACGACAGCGACGCTCTTTCCGCAACTATCGCAACCCAGCCATCTCACGGTACTCTGAATCTATCCGCCAACGGCGGATTCACCTATCAGCCCGACGCTGGATATGCGGGTACAGATAGCTTTACGTACCGGGCGTTCGATGGTTTTCAGCAAAGTGGCCTGGTGACGGTGTCATTGACCGTTACGAATAAGGCTCCCGTGGCTGGGGCAGACCAGTTCATCACGCGTCGGAACAGCCCGATGGCGTTCACTCTTGCAGATCTTAAAGGAAACGATTCTGACGCAGATGGTGACACGCTCACACTTTTGCCGTTTAGTTCGCCGGCACATGGAAGTCTCAGCAGCAGCAACGGAGTCTGGACCTACACTCCAGATGCGGGTTTCGTTGGTGTTGACGAGTTCACTTATCGAGTCACTGACGGAGTTGCCAACAGCAATCTGGCCACCGTGAGTATTGAAGTTCTTAACTCAGCTCCCGTTGCCGCCGGTGATCGTTTCGAAGTGCCGCATGATCAGGCATTCAGCATTGCTGCAGGAGTTCTGAAGACCAACGATTTCGACATTGAAAACGACACTCTGACAACCAGTCTCGTAACGAACGTACGAAACGGCACACTCTCGCTTCAATCGAATGGTGCCTTCACATATACGCCAATCGCGGGGTTTATTGGGCGCGATTCCTTCAGCTACCGGTTGAGCGATGGCAATCTGAACAGTAAACCCGTTCGCGTCATCCTTGACGTGGTGAACAATCGGCCCACGGCCAATGATGCCTGGTATCGATTAACCCATGACACAGTCTTCACAAAGCCAGCTTCTTCTGGTTTGCTCACCCGAGCCAAAGACTCGGACGGCGACAATCTGACAGTCTCCATCGTAGCAAACGTTCGCAATGGCACATTGAGTGTGACTGCTGCGGGCGGGTGGACGTATACTCCGAATTCTGGTTTTGTGGGAACCGACAGTTTTAGCTATCGTGTTTCCGATGGATCTTTGCAGAGTACCGCAAAAACTGTTCAACTCGAAGTGGGCAATACTCCGGTTGTCGCTTCGATGGATGCTTACACCACAGCTCCAAACACGACTCTGACCGTAGCCGCACCCGGAGTGCTACAGAATGATTCGGATGTGGACGATGACACGTTGCTTTTGACGGTCGTTGATGACGTCCTGCACGGGACGTTGACGCTGCAGCAGAACGGTTCATTTGTCTATGTCCCAACGTCTGGCTACATAGGTCAGGATACCTTCACTTACAAGGTCAGCGATGGCATAGAAGACACGACGGCCACGGTCACTCTGACCGTGACGGGGATTCCGCAGTCAGGACTGACCATTCCAGTCAGCCGGAACGATTTCTATTCGACTTCGCATTCAACACCGTTGACCGTGTCCCGTTCCGCCGGCGTCCTGAGTAATGACCGCGATCC
>CAIJTV010000753.1:0-2180 GCA_903823635.1 uncultured Planctomycetaceae bacterium | reverse complement strand
GAAAGCGGAATGAATCAGCGCAGTTGCTGTCAATTCAGGGGCGATTTAACAGGGATTCCAGTGCTCTGTCAGCGGTCTGTTCAGGGATGGGGCGCCGCAGGCCGGAACTCGCTGCACGCGAGCCGGCCTGCATAAAAAAAAATTCTGACACCGCCCTTTGTTAAGGAGTTGCATTCTCGGCATCAGTCCAGTTGTCCGTTCGAAACGGAGAAGCCGGCAACCCTGCACCGTTGCTGAGATTAGGTTCGGCGATGTGATTCCAGCCGAAACGAACCGCAACTGGCTTTGCCACACCTTCTGCGGTGACAACGACCGTGTCTCCTTCGATCTTCGCCATTGCTTTGACAAACTTTTTGTCGTCACCGGCAACAGAGAACCACGACAATTCCTGGCTGTCTCGAGACTTCAGACCAACGGCGTGATCAAAGCTGACAATGGCTTTGTTTCCGTCAGTCTTCAATGATTTGTAGAGCGGTCCGGAGTACACCAGTTCTGGCTGGCCGTAGGTGCGAGCCAAGGCCCAGAGTGAAAGTCGACGACCAACTTCCTGCTTATTCGGTGGGTGAATGTCGTTAATTGTTGTGATGTCTGTCAGCACCGCCATGCCGGTGTTCTTGACCGACAACGTTGCTGTTTGAGCTTCCCAGATGCCAGCCAGGCGAGTTGGATCACCGCCATAGTTGTATGGGGCCAGTTGAGCAAACAGGAATGGAAAATCGCGATTGCCTTCCTGATTCCAGACGGAGCGCCATCCTTCGATGAGTCCCTTCTTCAGTTGGAAGTAGTGCATTCCCTGTCCGTTGTTGGATTCACCCTGATACCACAGGAAGCCGCGAATGCCGAAGGGCACAATCGGATGAATCATCCCGTTGTACAGACCTGTGTGTTGGTAGTTACTGTTGAGGGGATGCCCGGGAAGATCACCGGAAGCGGCTGGCAGTGGATCGCCCGGTTTCGCTACGGCTACCGTTGCTGAAAATGCTTTCACGCTTTCTGAATAAGCCACCAGTGCGTCGGAATAGCCTCTCAGCATCCCGAGCCATTCGTTCTTTTCGGCCTCCAGTTCCGGAACTGCCGTATAACCCTGTGGCGGAATCCATGGCTGAATACGAGTCCCGCCCCAGGCGGTTGTGATCAAACCGACAGGCATGTCCAGCTTCTGATGGATCTCTCGACCGAAGAAATAGAGGACCGCGGATGAGCCGCCCACAGTTTCTGGAGAACATTCCACCCATCTGGCAGCGACGTGTTCCGCTGGAGTTCCGGAAGGAATCAGCGGAATCATGAACAGGCGGATCTTGGGAAATTTCGCATTCGCAATTTCCTCTCCTGCGTTCAGGGACGCAGAAACACTCCATTGCATATTGGACTGGCCCGACCCAGCCCAAACTTCGCCCACCAGAATGTTCGCGACTTTGATTTCGTTCTTGCCCTTCACGATCATTTCGTGAGGTCCACCGGCCGTCTTGATCGCTGGCAGAGTGACTTTCCATTTGCCACTGCCATCAGCTTTTGTCGTCGCCGTCGAATCACCCAGTGTCACGGTGACGTCTTCACCTGCTGCCGCCCAGCCCCAGATCGGAAGAGGGATATCCTTCTGCAACACCATGTTATCGCTGATCACTTCAGGCAGCCGTACGTCTGCAACACTGATCGAATCACAAGCGACCACAGTGGCAACCGCCACCAGACACCAACGTACACTCATCATCTGAAAATTCCTCGACAGACTATAGCTCGTCATCATCCACAAAATTTGGAGCAGGCTGATCCGGATCATCGTCTTCCAGAGACAAAATGTCATCCGCGTAGACGTCGGAATCATCCCATGATTCATCGAATTCCGAATCATCTTCTCCGCGAAGTTGCTCATCGGTGAGTTCACTGATTTCTGGTTCGTCATCGATTTCGTCAATAACTTCCTCGTCAGATGTCATCTCCGGAGGCAGAGGCGTGTCACCGCTTAGAAGATCCGGGTCACTCTCGTTTCGGCCTCGCAGAACAAGCCGAATAGGGACTTCCTGAAACGGAGTCACCTCTCGCAGAAAACCCAGCAGGTATCGCTTCCACGATTCGTCCAGCAGAGAAGACTCGTTGCACTTCAGCACGATCGTGGGAGGAGAACCTGCGATCTGTGACGCGAAGTAAATCTTGGGACGACGATTCTTTCTGATCGGTGG
>CAIJTV010000752.1:0-3700 GCA_903823635.1 uncultured Planctomycetaceae bacterium | reverse complement strand
GGGCGACAGACGCGTCTGGATTCTCGATCAGATGAATGGCGGCCTTGATGCATTCGCCGAGGTTATGCGGCGGCATGTTGGTCGCCATACCGACGGCGATCCCCGAAGAGCCATTTACCAGCAGCGCTGGATAACGGGCGGGGACAACGACGGGCTCTTCATCGACAGCGTCGTACGTCGGACGCATATCGACCGTCTGATAACGCAGTTCATTCATCAGGTTTTCGGCGAGTCGCGAAACCTTGGCTTCGGTATATCGCGAGGCCGCTGCGCGGAGCCCCATGATGGAGCCAAAGTTTCCCTGGCCAACCACGAGGGGATACCGCAGTGTAAATTCCTGAGCCATTCGGACCAGTGCTTCGTACACCGCAATATCACCATGCGGATGGAACGAGCCGGTCGTATCCCCGCAGATTTTTGCGCACTTACGAGTCTTCTGGTCGAAGGTCAGGCGGAGCCGATCGTACATCACATACAGAATTCTGCGTTGGACCGGTTTGAGACCATCGCGAACATCCGGGAGTGCTCGCGAAGTGATCACCGACATCGCGTAGTTCAGGTACCGTCGTCGGGTTTCTTCACTGATCGGCACAAACTGCACATTCGCGTCAGGCAGCGCATTTTCGTCGAAGAGAGAGCTGTTTGAGTTTGAAGATTTCCGTCGAGCCACCAGGGGCGTCCTTTGCCTTGAAATTGGTATCTGAGGAGTGGGCCGGATTCATGGAACTGGCCTCAATGCATGTCTTTTCCGGCCTGAAAACACGTCTTTTGCCGTGTCAGTCGACCAGTGGGCGGTAGTCTAGACGATTGTCTCGAATTTCGGCAGGCATTCATGCTGGGCAAAAAGGGCAAAAATTGTCGGTCAGGCAATGACTTTCGATTGAGAAGACTCCACCACACAGCCCTGTTCTACTGACAGTTCTATTGATGCGACAGGCATTGAATGACTCATCCGCACGATCGATACGGGCCGAACTACAAGACTGTCGAGAGATTCCGTTGGGCTTGATGTGCACCGCGATTGGACCGCGCAGAAGGCAGACGGGTCGACAGACCGGGGGGTATCGGCGTCTGCGTGGCGTCGATGACTGTGTCTGAAACAATTCTGAACAAACCGGCCGGGCCAGGTTCACTGGAACCTGCCGCCGATGCGGAACACCGGACGATCCGCGGATTCCATGGAGGGGGCTCTAATGCTACGCAAGTGTCTAGTAGCGCTGATGATGGGCGTCATTTGCGCGGAGAACGCAACTGCCGAACAACCAGCGGCAAAGGGATCGAATCCGGCTCCGACAGGGATTGTGGGCTGGTTCAAGAGCAAGACTTCGAACAAGAAGACTTCGACGGCGAAGTCAACGACCACGAAGTCAACGATGGCCAAGTCGACAAGCAAGTCCTCAAAGTCTGTCGTGAAGGCAAAGCCTGCTCAGACAGCAGAGGATGGAATCGGAGCACAGTCGCCAGTGACGCGACCGGTTGTCGCTTCGCAAAGTTCATCTGCTCCTTCGCGGACTGCGACTGCGGTTCCGCAGAAGAAATCATCGGTGAGTATGCCGAAGTTGGCTTTGGCAAGGAAGCCTGCAGTCAAGCCGGAAATCAAAACAACTGACAGCACGGCTGCTGTAGAGCGAGCTGTCGTCCGCGATGCGGAACGTCAGGCCGTGCAGGTTCGTCAGACTGCCGCTCAGCCGGATGATGCGGCTCCAGCCGAAGTTGCTGTGACTACTCCAGATCTGCCTTTGCTGCCTCTGGAAAGTGCGGCGACGCCGACTGTTGCGGTGATCAATTCACCAGCCTCGGCTGTTCCTTCAGTTCCTGCGGATGATTTTGTTTCGCAGGCTGAATCCGCTTTGCAGCCGGTTCCAATTCAACAGGCTCCGGTTCTGCCAAATACACAGACCGTCGCTGGTCCACAGTACTTCAGTGCGACACCAGCGGGAATGTCGAATCCGGTTCCGGTTCATCCATCACAGAACTGGCAACAGTACCAAGGTCCGCAGCCGGTCCACATGTCCTCACAAGGACGGTACTGGAATGCTTCTCACTACGCTGCAACGGGTCCTGTCTATCAGGGCGCGGCACCGATGAGTTCTCAGAACGGGATGTATCCGCAGAATGGAAGCGGCATGTATCCTCAGACCGGAGCTGCTTTGTATCCAGCACCACGTCCGGGAATTCCACAGCAGGTAGGCGGAATCGCGATCGAGAATCAGGCCTTCCATCCTCATGAAATGCTGCATGAACATCGTTACCGAGCCATCTACCCGCCGTACTACTACAAGGTGAATGGTGGCTGGATGGTGACTCCGTTCGGTGTCTGGTCAAAAGAAGACTGGAAGCTGCAGGGAACTCAGGTTGACGTGAAGTATCACTCTTCTATCAGCCCATTCACAATGTTCAAACCACCGGTCATTCGCTGATCGTCTTCGTTGCAGGCCGATGTCTTATCCTGTACGCGGTCACGATTCGGGCAATGTTCTCAATGATGTATCCCGCGATACACCCGGCCTTAAGTCGTACCGTGCAAAGAACAGGATGTCGGCCTCCGAGGCTTTGAATTCTCTTCACATTCTCATCAGGTGTCAAAATGATCTCCCTAAAGAATCTGCTCAAGAACACAGCCCTGCTGTGTACGATGCTGACGGCCGGAGTGACTCTGGCTGAAGACGGCGTGGTCCGTATGTCAGACCGGAGTGCTGCGAAATCAGCCTCTGGAATCCAGCAGGCCAGTTGCACAACGACTGGTCCGTGTGGAGAAACCTGCTACATCCCGCAGCCATGCCCTTCACAGTGCTGTCCAACTCAGTGCTGTCCCCCTTCCTATGGCCTGTGCGATCCCTGCTATGGCGGGATGTGCGATGGTAGCAGCTGCAACATGGGCAACTGCAACATGGGAAGCTGCTACACACAGACGGACTGCAACTCCTGCTATAGCGGCGGTAATGCGAACGGCATGAATGGTGGCTGGGGTAACAGTTGCGATCCTTGTCAGGATTCTTGCTACGGTGGCCGCGGCCGGAATGGTCGAAAATGTCGTGACGGAAGAAATCCAAGCTTCGCCGAGAAGTGCAAGGAAAGTAATAACTGCCTTTGCGATCGACTCTTCGGCTGGATGATTCCATCCGGAAACTGTGGTCAGGGAAGCCCATGGCTTGGCAAGTATCATATGACTTACGCCGACCAGCCATCGTACATCGATCCTCGCGATACTCAGTTGTACGCTGCTCAGGGTTACGGCATGCCGATGTCAGTGCCTTTGGCTCCGAACGTTCATCACGCCTACAACTATAGCTCCGGTATGCCAGCCAGCCGGATCACTCACATCGGTAACTACAATCCGATGACATCTCCACGGCCCCTCAAGTGCCAGTCGTGGTAAGCCACAAGAACATCATCGTGAAGCGAAGCCGCAGCAGAATTGTTGCTGCCGCACCCTGTGTCGAACATCAATTCTCTCTGGATCTCTGGAGAAGGAACTCATGAGAAACTTGTCAGCAGCATTCCTCGCCACGGTCGCCGTTCTGGTGACTGGCAGCGCGGCCTCGGCTCAGGTGCAGCAGGTCAGCCATTGTGATTGCAACAATGGTGGCAGCAACTACATCGGCTATCAGGCAAGCGACTGGAGCAACGGCAATCAGTGCCAGTCGGGCTACCACGGTGGCCATCGTCAGGAACGGATTGCTCGCCGTGATGAACGTCG
>CAIJTV010000751.1:0-6049 GCA_903823635.1 uncultured Planctomycetaceae bacterium | reverse complement strand
TTCACGCGGACAGCCTCCTGCAGGCACAGACTTCATGTCTTTGATAAGTTCCGACGCCATTCTTGGTTTTGCGTCGAGCTTCTTTTCTGGTTCCCCACCCGGCAACAGCGCAACGTGCCCCTGTCGGGTGATCTCCTAATCGTTATCGTCAGAACAATCGTCAAACTTTGCCCAAACTTCCTGACAGGAACCATTGAGCGGTGCTCAACCTGCCCTTCGGCAAGTATCGCTGTTCGGAATGGAAACCGGCGGATGCTGCTCGATCGCTTCACGGATCGAGTTTCATTAACATCCCGACTCATCGCAGCGTGCTGTGGCAGACTCGCGAATTTGCAGGGATTTTTCGGATTCCAACGGTCGGGCTGACTTCGGATCAACGATCATGGGGACTTCGACTCACGATAATCCCGGGCGGATTTTGGGTTCTGCCGAAGCGGTGATCACGGAGGCTGGCTGACGGTGAACCCCGTCAAACAATCAAGACTGGCGTGGAAGGAGCCTTGGTGCCCATCGAACGACAGTCGGACAAGAGTGTCCAACCAACATCTGGAACTTGAATTTTGGAACGATAACAATGGAAACAGCCACACTCCCCATAGTGACCAGAGAAACGCTGAAGCCCGGCGAAGTTCTCTGCAGCTACTGTACGGCGCGATGCTGTCGCTACTTCGCGATGGCAATCGATACGCCGAAGACCTGGGAACAATTCGACAACATGCGATGGTACATGATGCATGGCCCGTTTTCAGTCTTTGTTGATGGCGCGTCATGGTATCTGTTGATCCCGGGTGACTGTCAGCATCTGCAGGCCGATCATATGTGCGGAGCCTACGACACTCGACCGCAGATCTGCCGCGACTATACGACAGACTCCTGTGAGTATGACAACGATGGCGTGTACGATCAGTTGTTTGAGACGCCCGCACAACTGTGGGAGTACGCTCATGCAATTCTTCCGGCTCGAGCGCGCCGTTCTGCCAATGGCCGTGTCTCACTTCCTGTGTTGCAGGCAAACTAGTGCTTCGTCAGACCAAAAAACACAGGTTGGACATACTTGTCCGACAATCCAGCGACGGGCAGGAATGCCCATCCTACCCTCATCAAATCTGAATCAGGTTCACCATCGCAGCCGTCATGACGATGCTTCTTTCGGTGCCTCAGTTCATCAGGTCTCGCCCTTATCTAATTCGATTGGCTTCCTCTCGTGTCCGACAAGAAAACTCAACGCATCAAACCTCAAACCCTGCGTGGTTTCCGAGACTTTCTGCCCGATCAAATGATGGCGCGTGAGCATCTGATCGATATCGCTCGATCTGTGTACCGCAGCTACGGATTTGCTCCGATCGATACACCAGCGCTGGAGTATGCGGAAGTTCTGCTGGGCAAAGGGGGAGAAGAATCCGACAAGCAGGTTTTCCGCTTCACTGATCAGGGCGATCGTGATGTTGCCATGCGTTTCGATCTGACCGTCCCACTGGCTCGTTTTGCCGCGCAATATGTTCAGGAGCTGGGCGTTCCGTTTCGACGTTATCACATCGCTCCTGTTTGGCGTGGCGAACGACCGGCTCGCGGTCGCTTCCGTGAATTCATGCAGTGCGATTTTGATACGATCGGCACGATGAGCAATTCGGCGGATATCGAAACACTGTTCGTCATCAACGACCTGTTCGAAAAAATCGGAATTGAGCGGTTTACGATTCGTGTGAACAATCGCAAGGTGCTCAACGGGCTGCTGGAAAAGTGCGGCCTCGGTGAACATGCTGTCGGCATCCTTCGTTGCCTGGATAAGCTCGACAAAATCGGCCGTGATGCAGTCGCCGCAGAAATGGTGGAGCGAGTTGGTATCACTGCGGCCGGCGCTTCACAGGTTCTGGATATGGCTCAGTTGAAGGGCACTCCCGATGAAATCCTGCGTGGCCTCGACGGAATGCTGGCCGGAAGTCAGATTGGTGAAACGGGCGTGAATGACCTGCGAGAACTGTTTGCCTCGGTCGATGCTTGCGGCTGGCCCGCGGGCCGAGTTTCCCTGGATGTTTCGATCGCAAGAGGTCTGGATTATTACACCGGGACGATCTACGAAACTCTGCTGGGGGATCTGCCGGAAATTGGCAGTGTCTGTTCCGGAGGCCGCTACGATAATCTGGCCGATCTGTTTACGGCTCAGCAGCTTCCTGGTGTCGGTGCGAGCCTGGGGCTGGATCGAATGCTGGCCGCACTTGAAGAACTGGGACGCACTCAGAAGGCTACAACACCGGCTCCGGTGCTGGTCACAATGTTCGATGCTGGCCGAGTCTCGGATTATCTGCAGATTGGTCGCCGTCTTAGAAAAGCCGGAATTGGTACTGAGGTTTATCCGGAAGCGAAGAACATCGGCAAGCAGATGAAGTATGCGGATCGTAAAGGATTTCGACTGGCGGTGATTGCCGGCGGAGATGAATTTGCGGCCGGTCAATTTCAGGTGAAAGATCTGCAGAACGGCACTCAGGCGTCGGTCGCGGCTGCAGACCTGATCGCTCATATTTCCGCTTTGCTTTCACCGCCAAAATAGCTGATAACAAAAATTGACTGAGCTGAACAAACAAGGCTGCAGGTTGACTGCATTCAGACCGTTGGAATAGTTGCGCACTCATGGTTGAAAATCTTCCCTTCGACACCATTCGCCATAAAGCTCTCACGATTGACGGCTATTCGCGAGCGGCCGTTCAGAGCTATTGGCGCGTTCAGGAGCTGAAGCTTGGTTTTGAACTGGGAGCAAGCCCCTGGAACTTCATGGGGACTCAGGTCTTCCTTGTGACACACGGTCATCTGGATCATCTGGCCGCGCTGCCCGTTTATGTCGCGCGCCGACGCATGATGAAGATGGATCCCCCGACGATCTACCTGCCGGAAGCGATTGTTGACGACGTATGGCGTGTCGTCAAAGCCTGGCAGAAGCTGGATCGAGGACGCATGATGTGCGAACTTGTCGGCGTGAAAGAGGGCGACATGATTACGCTGTCACGTGAGCATCGATTTACCGTATTTCCGACAAAGCACACGGTGCCCTCCGTCGGCTATATCGTTTACGACGTCCGCAAAAAGCTGAAGCCCGAATACCATGGCCTGAAGGGCGATCAGATTCGAGACCTTCGCATGCAGGGCATCGACGTGGCGGCCGAGACACTGACTCCTTTACTGTGCTTTACCGGCGATACGGCACCGCAGGGACTTGATGCCCATCCTGATGTTTACAAGGCGGAAGTGCTGATCACAGAGATGACGTTTTTTCGTCCGGAGCATCGCAAGGAAAAGATTCACAAGTTTGGCCACATGCATCTCGACGACATCCTGGAGCGCGCGGAGAAGTTTCAGAACGAGCTGATCATCCTGGCTCATCTGAGTACTCGTACGCACGAAGCAGAAGCTCGCCGTCGTCTGGAGCAGGTGCTGCCGGAGTCACTGCGGTCACGTGTTAAACTGTGGAACTAGTCTTGCAAACGAGCGATGTTAATAGTGGCTACGGCAATCAACAGACGGCCTATTTAGCCGTTTGACGGCAAGCCGCAGGCGTCGTTATCCCATTTCGCCTATGCCTTCGGCTCGCCGTTAAACGAGAATGCTCAGTGCGAGGCGGAATTAACACCCTGCTACAAGAGACGCCGCTTCAGCAGGTGCGTTGCCATGAACTCTGCTCCCTGCTGCATTGTTTGTCGAAGAGTATTGCGACAGAATCCTTCGTGGAAGGTTTCAACCGAAAAACAATATCAGCGAGCTATCACACATGACAGCGCAGGACAGTGCTTCAGGTCGGGCCCCGGCCATAACTGACTTCTATCGGTCGTTTCTGAGATTTCGAATTGACCTGAATATCACTCAGCCACGCACGGTCAGCCAACCGCCCCCCTTTACACTCAACAATGCTCGGTTTCCGCTCGAGTGCGTTCTTCGACTCACACAACCGGAAGATCTGGGCGGAAAAACGACTCAGTATGTTCTCGGTTCTTCGTGCAAAGCCGAGCAGGTCCATGTAACCGAAAATGTCTGGCACGATCCCGCCGCAGATATGTGCCTGGTTGCATCGCCGGAAGAGTTTCTCGTCATCAAAAGCTGGGACCGCAACAATCGCGGTGTGATGCTCAGCCCGCCGACACTGGGCGAACAGCCCGAACGTCAGGTGGGCCGCTGCTCAGAGGCTTTTACGGCCCTCAATCTGACGCACAAGTTCGCTGATGCCCGATTGTTGACATCCACAGAGGCGATTGTCGATGCCGTGCTGAATGATCGGCCGCTTGTTTCTCAGACGGAGTATGAGCTGGAGAATGGCACGCACGTGTTTCTTGAGTACCCTGTCAAAGTTGTCAACGCGAGCGAGCGTGAGATGTTTTATCAGGTTGATACAGGGCCTGTGCTGATTCCCGATGTCACCTCGTTCGACGGCGTTCATGAGATCTCCATGCTGCGGCAGGCCTTTATGGCTCACAATACGCTCAACTGCACTGAGATGCTGATGAATGTGCCCACAACGATTGGCGGTGGACTAAGCGTGAATCATTATTCGAGAGTTGTAAAGGTGCAGGCAACCAATCGTATGCTCGTTGTAGAGTAGTCTGCTGGTGTCGAACGGCAGAGTGTTCATCAGAGTTCAGTTGAATGCTGGCTGTTTCGTTTGGTTGCGAAAACAGTCTGGCTGACGCAGCACTCAGTCACAACAGCAAAAAATCCCGGCGTCTTGGTAGACGCCGGGACTTCAGGATTATGCGGACGATAGACGTCGTTACAGAGGCAACGTCGGGGTTTCTAAGCCCCTTATCTATTCCTCGGGCAATGTGTCGCGGTCGATGCCGTATTTCGCCCAGATGCTTCGTTCCCAGGCGATCGACGCCGGGTTACTGACAGACCCGTTCAGCATCTGCTGCACGGCGGTGCCGTCAAAGCCAGCCTGTTTGCCTTCGGTCATAAACTGCTGGCGCAGCACGTCGTCGTCAGCAGAACGCTCGACCGGCTGGACCACGTAGAACGTGCTGAGATCTTCTGTTGAGACGATCCCGACTTTATCATTTTCGATCTCTTCAAATACGGTCTTCATGAACTTATCACCAGCAAATCGAATGCTGCCGCCGACTTCATCATTGAAGCGAACTTCGGAACGACGCAAAGTTGGACGCTGCTGCATAAAGTTCATCTGTGGAGTAATGGATTGCTCCATCCATGAAAACGACTGAGTCTGGCGAAGAGTCAACGCGGCGGAATCAGCCTTGCCCAATACTGTCTGGCCCTCAATGGACCCCGGCATATCCTTGCGTTCGCCTTCAGGCTTTGCCAGCCCTTCGCTAACAAGCTTCACCAACTCTTCAGCTCGCTTCTTAACAAGGTCACGGGCCTCGATACGCTTCCATGCCAAAACTACTTGATCCTTAATTCCTGGATCTTCCAGCTTTGGCACGTGAGTATCAGCGAACTCGACAATCCACCACGCAAAGTGGACTTCGCCGCCATCAAGGTCGAAAGCATTCTTGACGCTCTGATTGCGAACAAACAGGTTTGTATCGTCAGCCATCGTCTTGGGGAACATGCCAAAGACCTGTTGAGCAACTGTGGCCCCAGCCTGCATGAACGGATTCTGCTGCGGCTCGGTCGCTGCGCCGATTGGATACGTTTCACCTTCAGCCAGATCCTGGAACGTAATCAGTGGCGTTTCGACAAAACTGCAACCATGCTTAGCTGCTAGTTCCTTCATTCCTTCATTCATATCTTTCGCGTAATCACGCATCTTTTCATACAGGGCTTCATCGGAGATATCACGGTTTTCGGTGACAACGGCACGACGAACACTGGCTCGTTTGGCTTGCAGAGCCTTCAGATCTTTCATGACCGCCAGCATTTTCTCATCGAGACTGGTGCGAACCTTCTGGTCCAGCAACTGATCGCGAATTTCGCTCTTCAGGTCATCATCCAATGGCTGGTATTCCACTTTTGGAATAACAAAATCCGGCTTCGTGCTGTCCTCAGTTGCTGGTTCAGTTGCCGCTTCTGCTGCAGGAGCATCCGCAGCTGGCTTTGCTTCTTCCGC
>CAIJTV010000750.1:0-3322 GCA_903823635.1 uncultured Planctomycetaceae bacterium | reverse complement strand
GGCACGATCACTGGTTATCAAAGCAGAGCCAATCTCTGATTCAATTGACAATAACTCCAGAGGCTGGCCAACAACACGAACTATCGCAGTATGCCTGACTCTAAAACGACTCTCGTCAACGACTGTCGCCACCCCACTGAGGAGCAAGTTGCCGTTTTTTTTGAATGAGGCTGAAATCTCCGGTGACTTAATCAAGTCAACATACCTGCGTGCATTATCTCCATCCAATCGGATCGTCACATGCACTTCGTCTGCGTCAACTTTGCCGGGTTGTTCGAAGAACTGTTCCACCGACATCAGACTCGTCAAAAGACACAGCATCGCAGGCCCAGCGAACATGCTCGACTCCATTCGAAAGCGTTCAGGGTCAATGGCAGATCTCTGTCGAGCAAATTCTCGGCACAGGAAACACATGCTCGAAACACAGCCGATAACGGACTTCAGTTGCACCTGGTGATTGCCGAGCAATCTGATTCCGCCATCCACCTCATTGGGGATGCAATGATTGGCATACTCTTCGATCGACTTACCACTGAGCTTCCATCAGGTCGACGATGCGCGCAGCCAGCCGCGTTGCGGATTCCTGCTGAGCTGTTGCGAGAGACTGTCCGACTTCCGGAGCGAAGCTAACGTTGCTGGAGTGCTGAGTCAGCTCAGGTCCGAGCGGAAACGTCTGCTGCTGCAAAATCTGTCCGCTGCGTCGGTCGATCCAGCTTACTTCAGCTCCAACCATCAATTGCACTTCACGGGGATCATCGTTTCGGTTTTCGACCAGTGGATTCTTGCGAATCTCAATGATCTTTCCTCGCAGAATCGTGTCAGCGGTTTCGGCTTCATCCAGCCGATAGCCGCTACGAGTTCGAACTTCTTTCTGCACGGCTTCGGTCAGCAGATAATCCAGATTTCGGCGAAACGAATCCGACTTGAAAACGGCCACATGCACCGTCCGAACTCCCGGAACCATAGGCGTACCGAGCGTGTAACCGCAGCCGGAGATGGCAGCGAAACTCAGCAGGAGCGACAGGTAAGGGAGTAGTCTCTGCATGATAGAACGAACTGTGCGAACGTTATCCTTCATCCAGACTTCGCGAGTTGCTGACAGACTTTACCGGTGAGCCCTCATCCGCAGCTTGCGGTCGCGGCGGTTCTGTTGGAGGCATTGACTCAAGAAATTCAGAGACTTCAGGAAGTCCCTGCATTTCCTTACGATCGATCGTTCGCAGAATGGCTCGAGCGTCTTTCGCGAAGGATGTATCGGGATACTCTGAAACTACCTGAATACAGGCAATTGCGACAGCTCGCGGCCGACGTTTCTTCTGGTAGTACTCAACCTTGCTCCAGGCTCGCTGAGCTTCCAGCAGGTAGAGCTGATCGAGATCTTTGCGAAGCTGCTGACGCGAGTGCGATGCGGGGAACAACTGCAGAGACTGCTCTTTCAGTTTTCGTGCCCCTGTCAATTCTCGCCCTTCGTAGTAAGGCCCCTGGTAGCTCATTTGCTTAACATGAGCACCCAACAGGAAGGCTTCTTCAAGGTGAGGACTGTCGGGATATTCTTCCCGGAGAATTTCGAAGTAACGGTCAGCTTCGACGTAGTTGTCATGCCGCTGATAGTAAGTTGCAGTCAGCATCAGCGAATCGTCAGCCAGAGGTCCCGTTGGATCGTTCATCCAGATCGACTTCAGGCACTCCAATGCTCGGCCCTGAGTATCAAACATCGGGCGAGACCGATCGTGGAAGTTCGGAAGCACGCGAACTCGAATCGTTGGATCCAGTGGAGGCTTTGCAGGCTTCTCGTCTTCGATAACCTTTTCACCACTGACCTGACGGATTTCATTTTTGGCGACAGGTTCAGCGACTTCGAGCCAGATGCGAGCGATGCGATACAGCTTGCGAGTTGCGGGTTCGACGTAGCGAGTCGACGGATAATCTTCGAACAACTGATCGTAACCGTCCTGAGCTTTTGAGAACTGGCTCTGAGCATAGTAGGACTCGGCCACATAAAACTGAGCTTCTTCACCCAGCGACGATTCTTTGAATTTCTTGGCCGTCTTTTTGCCGACTTTGATGGCCTGTTCGTAATCGCCTTTGTCGAAGGCATCTCGACATCGGCGAGCTTCACGACGCTCGGCTTCAGTATAGCGACGTCCCATTTCCAGAGGCGATTCTTCGCCATACAGGGAACGTTCCAGCGGTCCGCGAATGCCACCAATACTCGCCATTTTTCCGAAGAAACCAGGCTCATCATCTTCCGACATCGACGCACATCCACCGACGGCGGAAATGAGAAGAACCACCGCAAGATTCAGCAGACCAGCGCGACATGGCGCAGGAGTAACGCACGCGGCGACTCGGTCTTGCGACCGCTGTCGTCGAGCCGATTCCGTTCGGCTGTTGCGCATCCTGCGAAGCAACATGAGAGATCCAGTCAGAATTGAATGTATCGAAGTGTTGAGGGTCTTCGCCCCATGGCCTGGGTGATCGCGGAAACGGCAAGTTTCTGACATTCTTCCGCTTGCTGTCGGCTGAGTTTTACGCGGCTGATCAGTTCTGAAGACCCCTGAGTCATACGACGCAGAACTTCAATGGAACCTGCCGAGATCGACGCACCGGAATATTCTTCACGACGGCAGGCCTGACAGAGCAATCCACCCTGACTGACCCAATGTGCGTAACCACCGTTTTGATCGACGGATTCGCCGCAGACAGAACATTCAAACAGATTTGGAAGGAGACCGATGAGCTGAAGAAGGGAAATCTGGAAGTGAATAATGATGGAAGGGAATTGAGAATCGACTGCTGACAGAGAATTCAGAGTCGCAACTGAAAGGTCGAAAACTTCAGGAGCAGGGTCGAAATCTTCGGTCAGCCCGTTCAGTAATTCAGCGACGTAGTATCCGCCGTAAACACTGTTGAGGCTGCCAGGAGTTCCCGAATTTTGCGGGGTGAAACGCTGCGTTAACCGCGCTTCCGTCAGCAAATTCAGGGTTCCTGAAGATTTCCGGATGAAGACTACGCGACACGTCGAGAGCAGGTCAAGAGCAGCATCGAATGGGCCCTTTAACCGCTTCGCTCCTTTCGCCAGTGCCGCGAACTTCCCGAATTCTCTGCTGAAGAACGTGACCACTCGGCTGGATTCGCTGAAGTCCGCCTGCCGGATGACCAGAGCATCAGCTTTTTCAAGCGACACAATTGGCTCCCCTGCGCGGTGTTGATTGAGACGCTTTCATCAGCCGCCGCCCACGAGTGTCACAACTTCGATCTGATCACCGTCCAGCAATGAACATGCGGCATGCTGCTCGCGGGGCACAACCGACCGATTGCG
>CAIJTV010000749.1:0-1803 GCA_903823635.1 uncultured Planctomycetaceae bacterium | reverse complement strand
TGCCTGATTAAACGGAAACTTTCTTCCCGCTGGTGGAGTCTTGTCACCCAGGAACTCCGCGCCCTGATGGGTAAACTCGTGAGGTCGATAATAGTGAACTGTGGCGATCAGCATCTGATCTTCCGCCGGAAGTTTCAGATGGATCAGTTCGTCCGGCGAGTTCCAATTTCCGCCTCCCAGAATGACGGCCCGGTTCGGGTTCTTTTTCCTGATGATATCGAGAGCAAGAGGAAGGATCTTATTCCATTCCTGCGTCGTCAGATTATCGTGCGGTTCATTGAGAATTTCGAAGTAGACCGTCTCTGGTTGTGATGCAAACAAGTCCGACAGCTGCCGCCAGATCGCGAGGAATCGATCTGTTTCTTTGTCTGGTGCCACGTGCATTTCATCATAGTGATGAATGTTGAGCACAACACGAAGACCCTGCTTTGTGCAGACAGCCATCACTGTTTTAACTCGCGCAACAAAAGCGGGATCAATCCTGAAAGGGGCTTTCGTTGAAGCATGAGCCGACCATTTCACCGGCAGCCGGACATGTTGAAATCCGGCTTTACGAATGATCGCTGCATAGTCGTTTTCAAATCGAACACCCCAGTCACCTTCGTTAGGGGCATCGAGCATATTCCCAAGATTGATGCCGACGCCAAGATTGTCTGCAGCTTCCTGAGCCGTGGCTGTTTTCGCGAGTTCGTCGGCAAGAAGATTCTGTGAGATACACTGCAGCAGAGAAATCAACAGGAATGATCTGCAAAGAACATGGGATCTTTGATTCATTGAGATCAGGCTCCTGAGGCAATACGCAGTAACAAGTGAAATTCTGACGGCTCTGTTATGCCACAAGTTAACCACCGGCGGGGACAACCAACTCAGGATTCCACAGCAATTGAGGAATCGAGGACAATGCCTGTGAAAGGCGGATCTCCGTGATTCCTGCACTCATGCGCAGCATCACACTGTTGTTTGTAATGGCCATAATCTTAGCCTTGAAATCTTTGCTTTGAAGTTCATCGCCGACAACGACAGTTCTCGTGGCTCCTCCTTCAGGATCAAAAAACATGGCTTCCACTTCTGCTCCGGACATGATTGTGCCCACAAGCACCAGTGGTGAAGGGGCAATGGGTGGTCGCGGAGCAGGAACGGGAGCAGCTGGAGGCGGCGTTGTTGCCTGAACCACCACAGGTGCGGGGGGGGCAGGCGGGGCTGGAATAACATTCGGGAATAGAGGCTGCAGGAAATTCCTTGACTGCTCCTCGGGAAGTCTGTTCAGCGTCGCCGCTACCGACGGCAGGGCCGCACCGGATCCTTTCATTGTCGTCAAAGCTTCCACTCGATATTCAAACTTCGCCAGCCCGCTGCCATCTTCCAGCGGAATGATCTCCAGATCCCGGACTCGCTGATTGACGGAGTCTTCCGCGATCGTATGCAGCAGCACTGACATCTCAGAAAGAGTTCCAGTGCTCACAATATCCGCGGCAATCGTTCCGCAGAGTGCCTCGTCACTTTCTCGTTCCAGTTCGCCCACCGTGGCCACGGTGTCTCGAAGACCCGCCGCCGTCGCGCTTTCGTAGATCCACTTCTGAAACAACGCTGCCGCTGTCGACTCCGGCTCAGGAAGACATCGTTCCAGCACCGGCTTTAGGTCATTGCGTGCCATCCTGGCTTCGTCCAGTGTGTTTGATGCGTCCTCTATCTCTGCCAGTGTCTCTTCGATTTCAGCCTGCAGTTCCTCAGTCGACTTCCAGAAAATGCCCGACGTAAACGACCAGATTGGTCGAGCCAACACCACGGCCAGAAGAATGATCG
>CAIJTV010000748.1:0-6286 GCA_903823635.1 uncultured Planctomycetaceae bacterium | reverse complement strand
TCCCGCAGCTCCAGTCGGTATCCGCCTTCGTTGAGACGGATTTCGTACGGTCGATTCTCGCGGGCATACGACTGATTCAATGAGTCCACGAGCGAAACTGCGACTCGATTATCGACATCGTTTCCGATCAGCGAAGCCAGCTTCCTTGCTGTCAGAGCGACACTACCGCCGACGAAGATCGCCGCTTCGATCACCTCACGAGGCGACACGCGGCGCACCCCATCGACGAGGACGGCATGGCTGGATGCTTCTGCCTCCGCGGCCGTGGACTTCAGATCCTCTGCAAGTTGCGAACCGATCGACAGGCCCTGAGCGACCTGCTCTTCGTCGCTTGAGTTTGTTGCAGCGCCCTCGGCAAAGTCGACGAACACCGTACCCATCTGCCGCTCGGCCGCATCCAGTGCTTCCAGAGCCTGACGATACGCCAGTTCGATGTCTTCGACAGCGAAGTCATCTTCCGGCATATCGTCGTCGTGCAGTGGAAGACCATCCAGGTCGTTGAGTTCGGCGGGTCCGTCCGTCATATCGAGCTTATTCGAAGTTCGCCTTGGAGAAGGCTGACATCAGTTTTCCAGCAAATCGCAGCAGTCCATGTTCCAGTGTCAGATCGCCGGTGACTTCGCCATCCTTAACATAGAAATCAAGAACGATGCGATCTCCGCCGTTCTGGCATGAGGCAATTGCACGAGCGCGACGGCGAGCCCATTCTCGCTGAATCTCCTGCTCTTCAGGGGTCTTTCCCGGAAGATCTTTTTTGGCAGCCTCTTCGAAACGCTGAACCCAAGGCAGGCAGTGAATTTCGAGATGAACCGGATGATTGGTGCTCTGAGGTGCTCCCAGTCCGGCGATTGTTTCTTTCAGCTTGTCTTTGCCGCCAATCCCTGACGCCAGCCAAACATGAGCCGGCCCAACACCAATGAAGAGATCTTTTTTCGCACCGAATACTCGATCAACAAGATCGATGTAGCCTTCGGCCAATTGCACTCTGTGAATCGCTACGTCACCCTGCTTGTCCACATTCATCTCGACAAGGTTTCCCTTGCCGGCATTGGCCAGTTCTGGCAACACGGCGGTCAGGCTGCCGGCATCCGGTGCAGAGAACGCCCCGACTGATACAAAATCGCCTTTTCCGTCCGGCACAGATTCGACAAAGCCATTCATCCATCCCGCTTTAATGCTGCTGCGGATCACATCCAGAATTGACGAGGTCACCTTCAGCGACGTGACCTTTTCGGCTTCAGTTCGTTCTTTGGAGCCTTTGAGACGATCGGCCATGTCCTTCTCGGTCAACGCCAGGAACTCAAGGAAATTTGCTTGTCTCATCGGGTCGACTGGATGATTCAGGCGTCCTGACAGTGCTGAGCCTTCAAACTTCTTGATTCCTGCAAACGCGTCTGGCTGGGTATTAATCTGATCGATTGCAGCGGCCAGAGATGTTCCCGGGATCGCATTCGCTGCTAACTTCAACGATGCGGTAGGTGCTCCGGGCGTCTTCTTGTCCATAACGAACGACAGGAATCCGCGTGCGATCTCACCGACAACTCGCTCGCCTTCGTCCATCTGCTGCTTTACGGCCAGCTTGCGAAGTTCAAATTCTGTCGCAGATTCTGAAGGTCGTTTCTGAATCGCTTCCATGCTGACTCGACGAACTTCCGCAAAGGCTTCCTTGCGATGTGCCTGAGCCGGAGCGCTGACGTCAGTGTTCAGAAGTTCCGCGGACATGTTGCCTTCGACTTTGTCGGTTGGCAGCACTGCCTTCAGAATCAGTTCTTTCAGGGCCGGCAGAGCCGTCTTGTCCGAAGTCAAAACCAAAGCTGCGTAACGCTCTGTCGAGAAAACTCGGATCCACCCGGACTCAGCGTCCTGGCTCAGCATAAACAACGTGACATCCTTGGCGTCGCGGGTCACTTCATAACCCAGCGATTCCAGGTTCTCACGAAACTCTTTGAACAGTTGCTGCTTGGCTGTCAGCGGAATCCAGATCAAAATTGTGTTTGGTTTAATCCCCGTGATCACGCTGACGTAAACAGGGCGAACATCATCAATGCCGATCGCAAATGTATCGATGTACCCCTTGATGTTTTCCCACTGAGTTTGTTCAGCCGGCAAGGTCAGGTCGATCACGGACTTCAGGTCTGACTTCAACGAGCCAAACCCGGGATGTGAGATCGTGATTCGTGCGTCTTGAGGTGTTTGTGCTGCGACTGAGGAGATGGTAAGGATTGCGGTCGCCAGCAACAGTGCCAGATGATGTAGAATCTTCATGCGTTAATCACCGAATGGTCGAGTGGGATTCAGGTGTGACTTCGTGTTTAGCAAACTCAGTGTCAGGCTCTGAATTTGAATCACTCTGTTGCACCGAACAGGGAAAGGGTATTGAAGTTCTGATCCGCCGTTAGCTCGCCGGGAATAACTCCGTTCTTCAGAACTCCCAGTGTGCCAAGGGCGCGGGGCTAGTCCCGCAGCTTCTCGATTCTATCTGAACAAGGCAAAACGGGTAAAGGCAGGTTGGGCAATAAGATGGGACGAAGTTTCGATCAAACCGGCCGAACCTCTGTAAAAGCCTGGTCATAACGGCAGGAATAGCAACTCTTGCTTATGGCAATCGAACATCGGGGTGTCGGGTTTGCTGCGTCGTACCTGCTGAGAACACTGTTTCGGAGCTCGGTGGACTGTTAATGGCAGAGTTTTGCGCTCAGTAGCAGACTTGTCCGCCTACCGTTTCTATCGGAATGCCTTGGCTGGAGGCAGAGCACTCCCGCAACTGAGAGTTGCAATCACAAAACCGGGCACTTGTGGTAGACGCTTTTCTCCGTGATTCCGGGACTACTGCGGGAGCCAGTCCCGATTTTGTTGGGCGTGCCACGGTTTCACCGCGCCGATCCAATACTCCGTTCTTCAACTGAGAACTTCTGCAACATCCTTCTCTCAGGCTGAGCAAATCAATTTGCACAGTGAGTCAGAGGCTGGCCGAGCATTTTGTCAGGTGTTGCGATATCTTCCGCCGTCGTCGCTGGCTGTGTTGTTGAAAGTCGAGACTGTCCCTTGAGAACAGCCCCTTGCGACTGGAAGCGCTTTCCGGTTAAGTAGAGGATCAACTCCTGCGGTCGCCATGTCCCAATGATTCCAATAGCCAACTCTGGCTTGCTCCGGCAGCTTCATAGAACATAACCACAACAGGGACCGATTGGGAATTCATGCAGCGTTCAAAACTAGCACTGGGGCTGCTGCTGGCACTCGGTCTGACGCTGCGCTTTGTTTTGGGATGGTATCAATCAGAAGATCTGCTGGCCGACAATGATGGTTATCTGGCTCACGCGAAACCTGTGGCGGCTGGAGCAGGCTTTCATGGGCCTTATACGAATCGTCCCACGGCTTTTCGGCCACCTGCCTACCCTGTAGTTCTTGGTGGGTTGATGGCCTGTGGGTTTAGCGATCCAGTGGCCGTCGCCATCGTCAGTTTCCTTTCGTGCGTTGTCATCTTTCTGCTGACACGGACACTGGCTTTGCAAGTCGGGATGGATCAGCGATGGTCATTGTTGGTCGTTCTGGCAGTCGTCCTTGATCCTTTACTCCTTCGATATTCCATTCTGCCAATGACCGAAGTTCCCTGCGCGGCGATTCTGCTGGCTGCGGTGGTGGCGTTTGAGAAATTTCGCAACAGTGTTGTTGCTAGCGATCGATACCCGATGTGGCCTGGGATTCTGGCTGGCGTTCTATTCGGAATCGGTACGCTGATTCGACCTGTCGTCATGATCGTTTGCGTGTTCGTGACTCTTTACGCGTTGTGGTGTCACCTCAAAGCAAAACTTTCCAGGCCAGCTCGTTTAGCGGCGGTCGAATCAGCGGCCACTCCTGCGATGATGGCAGCGTCAACCAGTGTCCTTCGTGGGCTGTTCAGATTATTGATTCCGGCCATCGTCGCGGGTTTGGTCTTGTGTCCGTGGGTTATCCGCAACGCGTTGCGATTTCATCACTTTATCCCCGCGACAACTCATGGAGGCTACACGCTGGCTCTCGGTAATAACACGGATTTCTATCGAGATGTCATCAACGGGTCAGATGAATTCCCGTGGGACGGTCCGGGGCTGGATGCGTGGCAAAAGAGGATGATTCGCGATTCCGAGAGCGAGGGGATCATCGCGACGAATGAACCGGCGGCTGATGCCTGGTACTACTCCAAGGCTATAGCCACGATTCGAGCTGAGCCTGAAAGTTTTCTGAAGGCTTCGGCGCTGCGGCTGAGACGTTTCTGGGCGATCTCCACGGCTGATTCTTCAGCAGTTAGCGCGCGGTCGATGTCTCTCGTGATGGTCTGGTACGTGCTTCTATGGACCGGGCTTATTCTGCAGATTACTCAGCTGTGCTTTGGAAAGCGATCGCCACAGCATCGCTCGATGGTCATGCTATGGCTGGTCATTTTCGCGTTTCTCGCCATGCATACGGTTTATTGGACGGATACTCGGATGCGAGCCCCTCTGATGCCGATTATGATTGTTATTTCTTTGTCAGGCTGGCAAATTGCGTCGACCTGTTTGTCGGGGCGATTTTTCAAAACGCTGAATCGATGATCGCTCCGGACATTTACGAACTTAAGATTCATAACATCATTGACCGTTCAGTCAGAATCGTTTTTCTACACGAGATCATTCCATGATTTGCATTACAGTAACTCCTGAATCGAGAACTCTGGCTCCTGCTGATCTGCTGAATGCATCCCGACATTGCGACCTGATTGAACTGTGTCTGGACCATTTTATTAACGAGCCCAATGTAGGTGAACTCGTCAAGATGGTCGACAAGCCGATCATGGTTTCGTGCCGCAGTGAAAAGGACGGAGGCAACTGGAAGGGAACCGAGCAGCAGCGAATTCAACTGCTTCGTGAGGCGATTGTGGCGGGACCCGCTTATATCGAACTCGATCTGGAGATTGCGAACAGTATTCCTCGCTTCGGCAAGACACAACGAGTCGTTTCATTCACCAGCTTAAATCGTCCGCTCTCCAAAATCGACGAAGTCTTTGAACAATGCTGGAAGGCCAAAGCGGACGTCGTCAAGTTTACGTGGCTGACAGAAGATATGGATGCTGCATGGCCGTTGCTGGCTGCAGTCACTCAGCAGCGTGAAGTTCCGATCGTCGGAATCGGCATTGGGCGTTCGGGGCTGACGTTTTCATTGCTGGGCCGAAAGTATGGTTCACCCTGGATTTATGCAGCACTCGAACGCGGCATGGAGGCGTATCCCAAGCAGCCGACTGTGTGGCAATTGAAAGAAGATTACCGCTGGGACGAAATCGGCGCGAAGACTCGCTTCCTTGGGATTGTGGGGGCGGGAGATTCAGAGAACGTGGCGTGCCGAGTTCTCAATGCCGCGTTTCAATTAATGGAGAAACCGATTCGTTGTCTACCGTTGATGCCTGGCGACCTGACTAAGTTTCCGAAGATGCTGGAGAAAATGAAGATCAATGGTTTGATCGTGGATCCAGGCTACAGTGGTGATTTGACCGGAATGGCGGCGGTCAAAGATGAGTTCGCCGAAGCATCGGAGCGAATCGATGTCCTTATGGAAGGCGGCAACGGCTGGAAGGGTATTAATACTCTGTTCGAAGCCGTGGATCAGACGGGTCAGGCTGTGACAGGACAGGCCGATTGGACAAGTCGAGGATCATTCACCGTGATCGGGCATTCTGCTATGGCTCGCGGTGCGGCTAAATTCTTCGTCAGCAAAGGCGCCGCAGTCAGTGTTGCGGGGACGTCTGACAATCGAGCGGCCACCATCGCTCGCGAAGCTGGCGTGCGACATGTTCCCTGGAACGCGGTTCATGACAATCGTACGGACACTCTTGTGATCGCGGACTTCGGCATGGAATGCGGTACGGCCAAGGGGCAGCTTAACCCCATGATCATTCGGGAACGCATGACAGTAGTGGATTTGACGGTTGGCATGGTGGGTTCTGCCTTCGCTGAAGAAGCCAGTGCTCGAGGTGCTCGCTACATCGATCCCATGTCCGTCTTCGCCACAAATCTCAATCTGCAATTCCGACAACTGACCGGTCGCGACTTGCCCGAAGGAGCCTTCCAGATGGGGCTGGCGGAGTAATCTCCACCTATCGCTTTTATCCTGATGATTTGGTCATTCCGTTCGACAGCACGAGTAACGAGACACAAGAGGTGGTAGGAAGCGTTTGCGTAGAATTGACCGAATCGTGTCATGACCTTTTGTGATTCAATTGAGATCTTGTGTGTGTCCCGCAAAGTGTTTTTGTTGCGGCGAAGCCTCACAAACG
>CAIJTV010000747.1:0-6179 GCA_903823635.1 uncultured Planctomycetaceae bacterium | reverse complement strand
TTCCTCGCGAATGCCGGGCTGTTTGTCTTTTGTGGGCAGGAATTCTCAGGAATTGCGGCAGAAAAAGTTCCTGAAAGCTGCCATCGCCGCGAACCTGTTGTGTCCCTAGAATTCCCGAACCCCTCAATTCAAAAGTTGGTTGCGTCCTCCCATACTGATCGGGACGCGCCAGCGAACCGATTCTCGGAAACGAACCATGCGCAGCGAATCAGAAGTCCTGTTTGAAGACAATCCGTTCACAATTCCGGTGGCTGATCGAGTCCGCCGGTTGCCGCCTTATTTGTTTGCGGCCATCAACAAGCGAAAATACCAATTGCGAGTCGCAGGCGTTGACGTCATCGACCTCGGCATGGGCAACCCTACTGATCCACCAGATCCGATGATCGTCAAGAAGATCGAAGAAGCCCTGGTGGATCCTCGAAATCATCGTTACTCCGTTTCCAACGGGATCGGCAACCTCCGCAAAGAAGTGTCCGCACGATACCTCAAACGATACGGTGTGCGACTGGACCCGAACGATGAAGTGTTAGCGTGTCTCGGTTCCAAAGAAGGCTTCAGCCATATGTGCCTGGCGCTGATGGGGCCCGGCGACACTGCGATTGTTCCGGCTCCGTCATTTCCGATTCACGTATACTCAGTGATGCTGGCGTCCGGCAACGTGATCGCTCTTGATGTGAGAGATCCCGAGAAGTTCCTTCGCAACATCGCCTACACCTGCGAACATCTTGTTCCGAAGCCCAAAGTTGTCGTCGTTAACTTTCCTCACAATCCGTCGTCGACTGTGATTGAGCAGGACTTCTTCGTCGAACTGGTTCGACTGGCCAAGAAGCATAACTTCCTCGTGATCAGCGACTTCGCTTACGCGGACGTCTGCTACGACGGCTACAAGGCTCCGAGCTTTCTGGCTACCCCGGGTGCAATCGATGTCGGCGTGGAACTGACCTCGATGAGCAAGAGCTACAGCATGGCTGGCTGGCGTATCGGCTTCTGCTGCGGAAATCGGGAAATGGTCCGCGCTCTGGCAACGATCAAAGGCTATTACGACTACGGAATTTTTGCTCCGATTCAAATCGCTGCGATCGTGGCCATGCGACATTGTGATTCTGCCATTGATACGATGGCAGCCGAATATCAAACTCGCCGAGATGCTCTGTGCGACGGACTTCGCCGCATTGGCTGGAATCCGATCGTGCCCAAAGCCGGCATGTTCGTTTGGTCAGAGATTCCAGAGCAGTGGAAGAAGATGGGCTCGATCGAGTTCGCGATGAAGCTGCTGAATGAAGGCGGCGTCGCCGTCAGCCCTGGTCGAGGATTCGGTCCTGAAGGCGAAGGCTTCCTGCGTCTCGCCATCGTCGAAAACAGCCAGCGTCTCCGCCAGGCCGTTCGCCAGATCGACAAGTGCCTGAACTCCCCCGGCGAAACGCCGTCAGCCTAACAAGGGCATTGCCCTTGAAGGTAATACTCTCAGAGCGGGCTATTCAGCCCGCTCTTTTTATTTCACCGCTCGACGTAGCGTGGGCTTCAGCCCACTTCCCGCGCGCCACGGTTTTACCACAGAGGTCACAGAGAGCACAGAGTTAAATCGCAGGGAATGGATACCGAACGCAGAGGCCGCAGGGGTTCGCAGAGGAAAACATCGCGTTGTCTTTGCGTCTCTCCCTGCGTTCCTCTGCGTCCTCTGCGTTCAAAAATTGTCCCCTCCTGCGATTCCTCTGCAGCTCGCCTCTGTGCTCTCTGTGCCCTCCGTGACCTCTGTGGTCAACCTGCACCCTGTGCTTTTCGCAACAAAGCGAGGTCAGACATCTTGCAGAGCAGATTGAGAACATTAATGGGGTACACCTCAGGCCAGTCCCGCCAGCTTGCGTCCGGTCCAGAACACGCCCAGCAGCACGACAATCATTGCAGCCCAGGCCGGATGGCTCCACAATCGAAACGGACGATTGAGTGGTTCCGGTTCCGGCATCGCGGCGATACGATCCACAAGCTTCTGGATCTCCGAAACCGTAGTCAACTCGCCACGAGTCACCTGAGCAATCTCCTTCAGCACATCCGTTCGCGCGGGCTGACCAATCAGTTCCTTCTCCTGTCCCAGAACCGCAATCGTCGTTTCCAGCCGACCACCGTTCTCCGCACAGGTCGTCACAAACTTGTACTGACCACCTTCGGTCGGAGTAAATGTGCCGGTAAACAATCCCCAGGAATCTTCACCCGCCGGCGCCAGTCGCACCGAATCCGTTTGACCCGAAGGCGATAACGTCTGCACAACCACAGTTCCCGTTCGCAACGGATCCCCGGCAGTGCTCATTACGTTTGCATTCAGAGTCAGCACATTGCCCGCTTCTGGTCGATCGGGCGAATAAAACAATCGCATCGATTCCCCCTGAGACATATTTCGCTGATACGCCATCCAGCGAACTACCTGGCCCCAGAAGCGATAGTGATACAGGTCTTCAACGCCTTTTCGCCATCGCCATGCACCATCGGAACCCATAAACAACACCTTACCAGTGCCAACGGTCCGAGTCGCGATCAAGGGCACTCTGCCGAACGATGACGAGTCGGAATCATGAGTTGCCAGAACCTGTGAACCAATCTTTGCTCGCTGAGCAGCGGCGTACCACTGGAAACCCGGCAAAGCATTCCACACCGTTTCATTAGCACTGTCGTCGGGCTCAAGCCGAGTCAACAAGCTTCGACGACCAGCTTCGGTCAATGCAAACCGCGCGGGTCGAGAAGATCCGTGTCCCTTCGGATGGGCCGGGTCCAAAATGACGGGGTACAGCTCTTCCAGTTCACTGGTCTGCAGTGAATTCTGGAACCCTCGAAAGCCCGGCAGGAACACCAAACCACCCGCTTGGCTGCGAACGAGCTGCCGGAGGTTGACGCAATCTTGCGGAGTTAGCTGCTTACCGCCAATGCCGACGTCGCCCAGAAACACGACGTCGTATTCGAACAGTTCTTTCTCTGTGGGAAACTGATCCAGATATCCTCGACCACCACCCACACTTTCCAGATCGGGATGGTAGAGCAGACAACTGACCTCGACGCCGGGATCACGCTCCAGAGCATTTCGCAGATAGCGATACTCCCACCGAGGATACGACTCCACAACAAGAACCTTCAATTCCTCTTCACGAATGGTGATCGGGATCGTCAGTTTGTTGTTGTCAGTCAGAGTTTCCGAGGCATCGACCGGGATCTCCATCGTCAGCTCATAGTCGCCCGTCTTCTCCGGCTTCCATTCGATCGTATCCTGCAACTGCCCCATCCCAGTGACTCGCACGTTTTTTTCAATCTTTTCGCCACGAGTCCCGTTCAAAGAAACTTTGATATCTTTGTCGGCCGGCAACCAACTGATAACTCGAAACGGTATTCGCAGCGACTTATTCACGACCCCAAACGTCGGCGCATCAGAAGCCGCCAGTTCCATGTCCGGCAATCGCTCTTCACTGCCCACACCGACCGAAAACACCGGCACATTCTTGACTCGCAGTGCCGAGGCGGCAGCACTCGGAGCCTGCCCCATGTTCCAGTCACCGTCAGATAACAACACGATGCCTCGCAGGTTGGCATGTTTGTCAGCCGCGGCCTGCAATGCCTGGTTGAGGTCTGTTCCTTTCTCGACCGTCGGAGGTTGCGAAGAGAACGGCTCAAACACAACTTTCATACGGCCTTCGACAGGCTTCCAGAGTTCCGGCAGAATCACCGTCGCAATGGATTCTTCACGTGTCTTTGGTTTCTCGGCCGGTGCAAGTGGATTAACAACATCCTGGGTTCTCATGCTGCCGGAGGTGTCATGAAGAATCACAAGCGTCGGTTGTTCCTGAGGTTTAATCACCTGCACAAACTCAGGCTGATTCAAGGTCAACACCACCAGAGCGATCAGCAAAAAACGCAGGCTCTCCAGCCAGAACATTGACCGTGAATAACCGCTTCGCCGCCAACTGATCAGGCAGCAAAATGCCGCAGCGATCAGGACGATCACTGAAAGCGTAAGAGTAAATGGTGTCCAGACAAACGTCATGGTCGAGTCGATTCTTTCAGCATGGCGCGTTTGCCCCAGTCGTAAGTCTTTTGTTCGGGTGCAGCAATTCGGGATTCACTGGCAACGGCGCTGACTTTTGGTGCCGCCGCAGAAACCTGCTTCTCCGGCACACACAGCAACGCTTCCGCCATCAACGCCAGAATCATCAATACCAGAAACGTGCGCCAGATTTCGCTGGCCAGAGCCATCGCACTCCCGGCCTTGTCGTCGATTCGCGTGTAATTCAACCCGTTCAAAACCTGCTCCAGAGTCCCATCGCTCACAACTTCGACGGCATCCTCTGTCAATGGGCGGTTGAGCGCAAACGACGCTTCTTCGGATTCATACAGTCCGTTATTGATGGTCCGCTGAGACATCAGGACTCGTCCGGAAACTTCATCCAGCGGTTTCCATGTCTCAGCCATTCCCGCTGGTAACGTTCCACAGTCATACTGCCGTGCTTCACCCAAGGCCGCGGCTCCTCGAGCCACCGCTCGCTGGATCATGACGTAGAATGTGATTCCGTTGCTGACAAAATTCGAGCTTGCCGTAGTGGGCAGGGTACTACAAAACCAAACCGCTCCCTGATCTGTCGGAGCACGCAACAACAAAGGCGGTCCCTTCTCCAGTTGAGCCAGTGCCGAGCCTTGTTCATTGACGACTTCGCAACTGCGATAGGTAACGAGCTGGCCAACGGGCAATGGTGTTCCGCTGAGAGTGTTTCCCAGAAGATCGGTGTCCGTTCGCCACCGCGAAATTGCAAAATGGTCGACGTCCTGCGGTTCCATCCACTGGCCCCAGCGAGTTCCAAGGAACGCTGTGTCCGACGTGACTTCCGGCGGAAAGAACATGACGCATCCGCCCATGCCGACAAACGATTCCAGTTGCTTCGCGAGAACGTCCGTCGGCAACGGTGCATGCCAGAGAATGAACGCTGTCTTGTCGAATTCAATCACCGCCGCCTGCGATGCCGCCACAATCTGCGCGTCGTAGACCAGACTTCGATCCGAAGGAGTCGCCGCAGCGAGCCGCAACAATTCCGCAACTTCGGCATCATCAGACACGATGACGGTCTTTTGCACGGCCGGTTCTGCATAGACAAAATCAAAGACATTGTCGGACGAATTTGCATCGCGAGGCAACTCGACTCGCCCCCAGCCACGCTTTGATTCGCGGTCGATCGGAATCGTATGTCCGTTGCGAACTAACTGAGTTCCCGTCAGTTCCAGGTCAATGGTGGAACGCGCTCCTCCGATGACAAAAGTCACAGGGACGCGAACAGGATCGCTGGTCGCTGCAGCTCGCGTGAGCTTCAAATCCATTACAAGCTCAGCCCCGTCGACCGTCTCGCGACGATGAACACCGCTCACCGAAATCGCCAGATTATCCGGAGCCTGATCCTGATAAGCCAACAGATAGATTCGTACGCCGTCACGATCACGAAGTTGTTCGCGAACAGATTCCCAGCGACCGCCACCAGGATTCCAATCCGACTGTCGCAGATCTGAACAGATCCAAACGTCCGTGCGTCCTGCTTCGTTGGCCAGAATGTACTGAGTTGCCTCCTGCATCAACGATGGAATATCGGCACTTGTTGAAGTCGCTGCGGTTTCTGGCAATTCCGTCAGAGCTTCCGGAGAAGTCAGATCGAAGCGTTGCCCGGTGGCACTGTCAAAGAGGGCGATGCGAGTATTCCGGCCCAGATCTTTGAAGACACTGGCGAGTTTCTCCACTGCAGTTGCACGCTTCGATCGATTCGTTTTGGGATCTTCCTCTTCCATGCTGACTGATCGATCCAGAATCACCACCGTCAGTTCCGGCGCGCCGCTGGTGGTCAGCCCAAGCCAGCCACCAGCCATGGGACGACTAACGGCAAAGATCAATCCGGCTACGGCCAGCATGCGAGCCAGCATGATCAGGATATATCGCAGCCGCGCCATACCTCGCGCCATCCGCTTGGCCTGCAGCAGGAACATGGTGGCTGCCCACGGAATCGTTTTATGTCGATTCTGATTGATCAAATGGATCAGAATCGGCAACGCGATCAGCGGTAGAGCGTAGAGAAGAAATGGCTGAAGGAAGGTCATGGGGGATCAGGGTTTTCAGTTTTCAGTAAGAACAAGACTCGTTTAACGGCAAGCCGCAGGCGACGGTG
>CAIJTV010000746.1:0-1834 GCA_903823635.1 uncultured Planctomycetaceae bacterium | reverse complement strand
TTTCTGAAAATCGTCTCGATTACATTTGCCAGAGAATCACTCCACCTCAAATTCATTCACCATCTGCAGAGGATCACCATCTTTTACTGAACCGTTGTATTTCTTTGCTACGCCTTTCACCTTGACTGTGATCTGATACCGAGTCGGATCGGGACCACCGTGTTTCGCGTAGTGATGCACCAGAACACGATATCGCCCTTTCGGTGAACCATCCGCTGGCCAGAAGACATTTTCGACCGGCGTATTCGATTCTGCTCCTGCGGCATTCATGTCGACATCCAGTTCGCCACCACAGGACGATTCACGCTGATTGAAAAAGATCTTTTCGCCACCCGGCGTTTCAACATGCAAATCAAGATCATTGCCGTTGTTCCAGGCGAGTGAAATCTGGACATCGCCGGTCTGTGCTCCGGCACGACGCAGTCGTTCTTCAAGGTCCGAGAAGCCACTGCCTCCACCAGCCCCGGCTGGCTCCAGATTCGCTGCCGGCGCGGGAAAGTCGGGCATCACAAAGAGCTTCTTCCGATTCTCCGTCTGCGCGGTCATTGGAAGGCCGGCGTTTTGCGGTGGAGTCCTGGGGTTTGCAGGAGGAGCGGACGCTGTTCGGTCGGATTCCGCCGCGTCAACAGGCTGAGCCACAGAGACTGCATCACCGGCGGCGTTAGCATTGGTCTGCGAACCACTGCCGGTTGCGGCCACCGCGAACTCGCCCTGACCATCCTGTCCGGAACTTCCATTTCCACTGCCGCCGCCATCATTGCCGCCATCACCGGGCCGTGCAGAAATCATCAGCAGCAACAGCATGATGAGTGTCAGCACAGAAGTCATCTGAACAGCGATCGATGCCACCATCGGAACAAGAAACCGCGGACGCGACCTCTGGATCCCTGGCGATTGTTTTGTCGCCGAACGATCGGTCGCCTGAGTCTTCGCGGTGATGTCCGGAGCGTTCAAGTTGTTACTCCGCGCCTGCTTCGTAAACCATGATTCGCAGTTTATTCACCACATTGCGCGTGCAGTATTCAGTACACTCGTCGAGAAATTCTTCTTCGCTTTTCTTCAGGAATGTCAGCCACAGTTGAATCAGAAGTGCCGCGACGAGAGCTTCCAGAGTCGTCTCAAAGGCTGTCGCCAGCCCCGCGGTCCCACCCTGCAGTGATTGTTTGATCGCATCCATTTCGCCCGCGCCCTGCAGCACACCTCCGAACTGACTGATGGCCTGAGATAATCCGAGGACAGTTCCGATAAATCCCAGGACCGGAATTGCCCAGACAAAACTGTTCAAGACCGAGTAGCTGGTGTCCAAAGACGATTCGTCGTGTCCTCCCTGAGCCCGCAGGATGTCCTCGACGTCACCGACTCGCCCGAGGTTCCGAAGATTCGACAGAGCAATCTGAATGCGATTGAACAGCACAAAATGCCGAGGGTCATCGACCGTGCGATGGATGTTGTTCATGACAACGTCGACCGTGGTGGCCGCCAGAATGAAATTGGCTGCCGACGGGACGACTCGATACTCTTCTTGCAGAGCTTTTCTTTGCAGGATGAGTTTTCGCCATTTGATCAGCAGTGCGACGCTGGCCCAGGCAGACAGAAAGACGATCGCATAGGGTGTTGAGCCGCGTTCAAGAAACATCTGAGATAACGTCAGCTTGGGAAAGGCAATCAGCGGCAGATAAAACAGAACTGTCAACAACAATCCTATGATTGAAGTCCGCAGCATATTGACTCGCGTAAACCGCCCGCCACCACCGTAAAGTCGCTGCTCGATATCCATGCGATTCCAGCAAAGTGGCGGTAATGGATCTGACGAACTCATGAGGTTATCCGAAGG
>CAIJTV010000745.1:0-22119 GCA_903823635.1 uncultured Planctomycetaceae bacterium | reverse complement strand
CTCGCGATCTCCTTCTTCGTCGTCTGGATCTGGGGAGGCGTCGGAGCGCCTGCCGGACTTGTCCGTCTGATGGCCAGCCAGAATACGAGCGTGATTCGTCGTTCAATCTATCTGCTCAGCATTTACAACATGGGTATTTATGTGCCGCTGATTGTCATCTGCGTTTGCGGACGCGCGTTGATCCCTTCACTGGATGGCAAGACGGACCAGATCATTCCCCGGATGGCGATCATGACCACAAGCCATTGGCCGGGAGGATCATTTGTCGCGGGATTGATTCTTGCCGCTCCCTTTGGCGCCGTTATGGCCACAGTCAGTTCTTATCTTGTGGTTCTGTCCTCAGGTGTTGTGCGAGATATCTATCAGCGATTCATTGCTCCGAACGCAGATCGCAATCAACTGCGTCGCGCCGCGTGGGGAACCATGATTGTTGCGGGACTCATTTCGGTTGCCGTCAGTTGGTACCCAGTCACCTATCTTCAGGCATTCATCGTCTTCAGTACATCCGGAGCCGCAGCCACATTTCTGGTCCCGGCCCTGATGGCCTGTTATTGGCGTCGCGCGACAACAGCCGGAATTTTTGCGAGCATGATCAGCGGGGCGATGACTGTTCTCGTGCTTTACCTGATTGGGATTCTGAATTTGCTTCCTCACCAGGCGATCGGCGCGGCAACCGGCTTTCGGCCCTGGTATCTTTGGGGCTTCGACCCGCTGATCTGGGGCATACTGGTTTCCGGAACATCCGGAATCCTGATAAGTCTCATGACAATGCCGATGGATGAAGAACTCATCTCAAGAATGTTTGATGAGCAACCTGAAGCACCATGACCGCTGACCGAAACTCTTCGTGCAAGACAAGTGTCGTGGTGCTGATTTGACATTCAAAGAATGGCATCGCATCTCACGACTGGGTGCTGATTCATCGCTTACCGCCAAGCCGCAGGAGACGGCACTCGTGGAGTCCATTTCCAGCGGTTCGGAGCTATGCGACGAATGTCACCCGACGCGAGAGCATCTCACTGCATCAGCGATGATTCGCTCTACGGCATCCGTAAATGAAAGGCCGGCCTGTTGCAGAGCGGCCGCGAAACCTGCGTCGGGAGACAGGCAGGGGTTAGCGTTGACTTCAAGAATCCACGGCTGCCCGTCGTTGTCGACTCGAAAATCAACACGAGCATAACCGTGCAGATCGAAGGCGGTCCAGCATCGACGTGCCAGGGCTTCAAGTTCATCTAACAGCGCGCGGTCGGATAACGGAAACTCGAAACGACGCGGCGTATTGATGTACTCCATTGTCGACTCATCCCACTTGGCATCGTGCCCGACAATTCGAGGCTTCCCGGCGGCAAAGTTAATGAACTCAATCTCCGCTGGTGGCAAAACATCCGGACCATCTGTTCCGGCTAGCAGACTAAGATTAAACTCTCGCCCGTCAATAAACTGCTCCGCAAAGTGTGGAGTGCCAAACTGTTCAGCACGAGCAGCAATCAAGGATCGCAGTTTCTCCGTTGAGTGACGACCGCATTCGAGAACGCTGTCATCTGCCAGACCCAACGACGCGTGCTCGGCAATCGCTTTAACGATCGCTCTGTCGGGATTCCAACTTCGTTCATGAGCACCTCGCCAACAGTCGTCGCCACGCAGAGTGAGCCAGGCCGGTGTCGAGATCTCCTGATCCAGCAGGCGTTGCTTCGCCACAAGCTTGCTGGTCGTCGTCAACATTGCAAGACTTGAGGCGCCGGTGAAAGGAAGCCCCAGTGCCTCCAGAAAAACAGCAACAACCGGCATGAGACGATCCGTACCGTCCAGAGATTCAGCCAGATTGAAAACAACATCGGGTTTAAGTCGGAGCAGAGCATCTCGGACTGGACCAAGATTCAACGAACAACTGAGCCGAAGTGCCTCGTGGCCAAGTTGACGCAAAGATTCCTCAACGGCAACGCACTGCTTCAGCACATCAAGATCACCACTTGAGTCAGTCGCTGCAACCTGATTGTAAAGAACGACGATGCGCATAGGGACAAACTTCTCTGATTTCCGCAGACCGATTGCGTCCTGATTCAGATCAACGAGGAAACAGGATTCACTCATCCTGATTTGTTATCTGAAGAATCAAGCAAGACGATCATCGGGATTTATTTGGAGAGTTCAAATGACTTCGGTTTCGGTTCGAATCCGGAATGTAGGCAATTCGTTAAAACACTGCTAATTTTGTATGCTGACGCTCAAACCGGACCATAAATCGTCAGTGAAGCCGGCTAAACCGTTCAAATCAGAGGGCCGATTCACCCCGTGTCGTCAGTTTTAGGGCGGATTCGTTTCACGAAGCCCGGGAGTCGGACGTAAAATCGCGAGGAGACGACATTGCGCCTGGAGAACGGACCGATGACTGAACAAACACTTGATTGCCCTACCTTGAACATCACCGAGACGCCGGAAAACCCCTCTCTGGCTGAGACGTCACATTCGACGAACTCGCCTCGCTCATCAGATGGTGATGAGTTGGGTTCAGCCTCGCTCGAGAAACCCTCCATTGGTGCTTGGGGAGAATCTTCGGAAGGTGAAGATTTTGACTACATCCCCATCTCTCCATGGGCTCCAATTGCGTTGTCTTTGGGACTGCTCGGGCTGACGGGATTCATTGGCATCTTTGGATTGTACGTTGCCTTCTTCGGGATATTTATCGGGATTGCCGCGATCACCCGTATCCGAGCATCAGCCGGCTCCGTCAAAGGGACGGGGATGGCGGCAATTGGACTGGTGTTGTCTATTGCCAGTTTTGCACTTGGTTCAGCAAAAATGGCTCATGCTTATTCGACGGAAGTTCCTGAAGGCTTTGCCCGCGTAACTTTTCCCAAGGATATCGCTGATAAGCAGTTTGTTTTTGTCAACGGACATCGCAAACTGCACCCGGATGTGGCAACTCTTGTGGGCCAAAAGGTTTACCTGAAGGGATTCATGTGGGCGACTCAGGAAACTGAAGGACTTACTCGATTCATTCTCCTGAAAGATAACGGGGAATGTTGCATGGGAGGAAAGCCGAAATCTCATGACTTCATTTTCGTGACACTGAAATCCTTTAATGACGGTGAACGTCCTCCGTTGTCTTATCGCGGTGCGGACCTCGCGGTGAAGGAACTCACGGCGGAGGAACAGGAGAAACTTAGCGTCACCAACAAGCTGCAGCTTACAACTCCGGCGTATATTGGTATGGTTGCTGTAGCTGGAGTTCTTAAGGCCGATGTGAAGGCGGGCGAAGGCTCACCATCAGAAGATTATGATTTTGCGCCAGTGTATTCCATGGAAGCGGAACTGGTAGAAGAAGCGTGGACACGATTTTAGGCCACGCGTTGACAGGATGCAGATAGCCATGATGAATCGACGTTCCACCTCCGCGCTGATTTTCAGTCTTGTCGCGGCCTCGGCAGGTTGCGGAGAATCCGAAGAGGGTTACGTCGATTTCGAAAACACAAAGCTAGCGCCAACCCAGCAACAGCCCGACGCACCGTCGCAGAATTCTCAACCTGCCACAACCGAGACGACTGAGGCGCCAGCTGTCACACCTGTCAGTGCGGCATCAGAGGCAGAGAGTTCTCGTGTCCAACAGGCCATCTCGGAGTCTGCAACTCAGCCTGCGGTACCGGTAACTCCGCCCATACTGACATCAGCTCACACTGGACTCCAGGGACCTGCTGATGTGCCAGTTGTTGAGAACTCCGTTGCTGGCGAAACGCGAAAGATTGAGCTGCTGATTCCGGAGAAACGCCTGCGGAAAGAGCGCGGAACCTCGGCCGTTCGAGTTTCGTTTGATGACATTGATCTGCTCAAGGTCCTCAACATGGAACCTGTTCCGGTGAATGCCGTGGAGTATTTTCCAGAATGGCTGAAGGCCCTGGACGGCAAGCCGGTTCGGATTCGTGGCTACATGTATCCAACCTTTGAGTCGACCGGTCTCAAATCATTTGCATTCGTTCGCGATACAGGTATCTGCTGTTTTCAGCGCAAGCCAAAGATTTACGACATCATTGGGATCACGATGGCCGAGGGCGTCACGGCGGACTACATGGAACTGCGGCCGTTTGATGTGGAAGGCATTTTTCATATCGATCCGCAGGTCGACGCCAACGATCTGTCGCGCCTGTACCACATTGACAATGCACGGGTGCTGGAATAAACGAACAACTTCCAGGGGCCGATGGTGACTTCCCGTCGAAAATCAGCGATGAGATCATGAAGACCATTGTGACTCAAATCTGTGCTGACATGTTTCGGCATTTGCAGTCTCGCCAAGTATCATTCCGGAGTTTTGAGATTTGCTCTCAAGATCGGTTCCCGGCTGCTCCGACCGGTTGCAACTGTTGATTTCCGGATTTGGTCGGTATGATGGAAGTGAATGCTGACCGCTGCTGAACATGTCGTCGCAGCGTTTCACGATCCCGCCGGAAAGTCCCTCCCATGCGAATGCTTCCTCTGCTGGCTGTGCTGTTGATGGCGCTCGTTTCTGCATCTGCAGAAGCCGCTTTCTGTCCGTTCTGCGATGCCCCGACCCTGGTGATGGCTGAACAAATTCAGCAATGCGATCATCTGGTCCTCGGTAAATGGATAGGTGGAGAGAAAGCAACGGCAGTGAAGGGAGGCACCTCGAAATTTGAAGTCGTTGAGATTGGCTTTTCAACCGGCGACAAATTCAAGGTCGGTCAGGTTCTTGAGATGCCGCTGTATGTGGCTGGCACTGAGACAGCTCGATATACACTGATGGGACCAGAAGAACGTCTGGAAGACTGGCATGCCCCGGCCGAAGTTTCGACAGACGCCTGGCTGTATCTTTCGAAGATGCCGGCACCTGTTACGGATCCCAAAGCCCAGACCGAACGTCTGATGTACTTTCTGCCGTACTTCGAACACCCGGATCTGCTGGTGTCGAACGACGCCTTTGCGGAGTTTGCAGCCGCGCCCTACGACGTGATTGTGCCGGTGAAAGACAAGCTACCTCGGGACAAGATTCTGCAGTGGCTGGTCGACCCCAAAACTCCTGTGACTCGAATCGGCTTCTATGGCCTGATGGCTGGCTTGTGCGGTCAGCCTGAAGACGCTGCCGTACTGGAAAAGAAAATCCTGATTCTTGATGCGGACTTCCGGCTCGGGATTGAGGGCGTGATGGCTGGGTATCTGCTGATCCGTGGCGAAGAAGGCCTGAAGGTTCTGGAAGATGCCAAGATGCGAACCAAAGTCGCAACCGACGCCAAAGGAAAAGAGATTCCGCTTCCGTTCAGCGAAACCTACGCCGTCATGCAGACACTGCGATTTATGTGGACTTATGAACCAGACCGAATTCCGAAAGATCGACTGAAGCAGTCGATGCATATTCTTCTTGATCGTCCTGAACTGGCCGACCTTGTGATTACGGACCTCGCGCGATGGAAAGACTGGAGTATTCAGGATCGCCTGATTGCTCTGTACGATGACAAGAATTTCGAGATTCCTGCGATCCGTCGGGCAATCGTGCGTTACGTCATTCAGTGTAGTCGTGACGTTGGTGAGCCAGCGGCAGATGGCACGGCTGCGGCTCTTCCGGAACACGCGGTCAAAGCACTGGCCAATCTGAAAGTGCTTGAAGAGAAGGACCCCAAAACCGTTGGGGACGCAAAACGCTATTTGATCAAGTAGTGATGTAAGCTTGATCAACGCGACCTCTCGGGCCGAGTTTCAGAATTTTGCGGTCAGGTCAGAATTCCTGAATAAATCCTGCCGCATGGTGCGTGTAATTCGAGTCGAGCGCTAAATCAAACGTCCGGAACCCATCGTTAAATGGTCGAAAGACTATTTCGCAGTGAACTTCTGAACGCAGTTTGGTGATTTGCGAAGCAGTGACCGTGAAAACTCATGCATGGAAAGCGTCTTGCGCACTGAACTTGAGCAGCTTTACCGAAAGCATCGTCAGTCACTGTTTTCAGTGGCGTTGACCGTGACGGGCTGCTCCAGCATGGCAGAGGACGCAGTGCATGAGGCGTTTGTGCGGCTGTGTCAGAAGTCAGAACCTCCTGAGGGCAGCCTTGCTTCATACGTATTTGCGGCGGTGCGAAATGCGGCGATTGACTGTCGACGTCGGCAACAGCACCAGCGATCCATCACAGAATCGATTTTTGCCTCGGCTGGATCTGATTCACTTTTATCCAATAGTTCAACGACTGCGAATCAAAACGATGAAACGGAGTCACTGAAAAGTGCAATTGACCTACTGGACGAGTTGAGTCGTCAGATTGTGGTCATGAAGATTTTCTCCGAGCTGACGTTCGAAGAAATCGCCGGAGTGCTGGAAATACCGTCGGCAACAGCAGCCACTCGATACCGTCGAGCCATCATGAAGCTGGAAGAAGAATTGAGGAGAAGCTCATGAGTGAACTGGAACTGAAAATTCGGGCTTTGTCTTTGCGTACGCCCGATCATTCTTTGGATGATCGAATCCTTGCTGCCCTTCGGCAGTCCGATGTGACTGAACCCACGGAGTTATCCCCTGCGGAGAAGGCAGTCACTCCTGACAACGTTGGGTTTTCTCCAGCGTTGCATACGAATCGTCGCGGTACCGTCGTCACCTCCGGCTGGATCGTGGCGTCTGTTTCCATGCTGATTGGAACCGTAGTGGGAAATGCCCTGCCGTCGATAAGTTCACTACAAGCACAGCGAGACATGTCCATGAATCCGGACCAAACGGCGAGGATCGCTGGGGATGGTCGCAGGGAATCGTCCAATGGATCTGTGGAACCGCGATTGTCCGAACCGGGTGATTCGACCGTGACTGGGAACGTTCGAGTCGGTTCCGGCTCGGTTGCTTCTCAGATCGTGGAATCGATCTGGATCTCCCCAACCGCCGCCGCTGTGGCGTGGGAGCAACAAACCGGCCAAATCTTCAATGTCGCTAATCATGTCAGCGACCGCCGTTTTGATATGTGCCGTGAGTGCCATCGCGTTGGCGGTTGATTTTGGAAGAACCGCTGAACTCCGTGAAATTCGTGTCTCACTCGCCTAGAATAGGGAGTTCAATGAGTCTGGCAGTTTGCCGTTGCCGGGTATTAATAGGCAACTGTTTGTATGGGTTTCGCTCCGGGCGGTGCGGATACCCTTCACAGAACATCCGGACATTTTTTTTCTTCGACCTGACCTGAATAACGCCCGTCACTGATTGCTCCTTTTTAACTCCCGCCTCGCCCCACCTTCGATTTGATTCATGAATAAGCTGCCCCTGTACATCACACTTCTCCTCCTTACTCTTTCCGGTTGCGGCAGCAGTTCGGACATCCGTGAATATGAGGTCGCACGGGAAGACGAAAAAGTTCTCACATCGGATCTTCTTCGTGATCAGTTTGACGCGGTTCCATTTCGCTGGGAAGTCCCGAAGGCCTGGGTTGCGGCTCAAAACGATCAGTTCAGTGCGTTTGCCTGGACTGCGGGGCCGTCGGATGCGTCCGCTCGAATTACGGTCAGCGATCTGCCCGGAACTGCTGGAGTCGAGCCGCAGTTCGTGCGATGGCGAGGACAGTTGCAGCTTCCGGAAACTGATCCTGCGGAGATGATGAAGGATGTCGAGACGCTGACGTTGAAGGGACTAACCGGCCAATGGATAGAGATCAAGAGTGATACAGAAACGATCCTTGGCATGATTGCCAGTTACAAAGACAAGTTATGGGTCTTTAAGTATCGAAGTTCGAATTCCACGGCAGAAGTTCAACGAGCCGCCTTTCGAAGTTTTTGTGAATCGCTCAACGTTGAATAATCGGCTCGGACCAAAGATGGAAGAGAGTCTCAACTCCGGCCATTAACGACACATACGAGTAACTCGTGCCCCAAACACGATAATGAATCAGAGGAAACCGTCATGTCTTCAACCACATTGCCTGGTGATCTTTCGTCTGGTCGAAAAGACGGCGAAGCATTACCGCAAGAACTTGAAAACTCCTTGATGACCGCGATACGAGCGTTGGCTTCTTTGAAGCTGACGTGCGTGCTGTTCATCCTTGCAATGTTCATTGTATTCGTCGGCAGCCTGGCACAGGCTCGTCGAGACGTCTGGCAAGTCATGGCAGAGTACTTCCGGACGTACATCGCGTGGATTCAGATTCGAGATCTTTTCCCTCCATCGATGTTTGGTGACCAGGGAGACAAGATTGCGGAGAGCCTCGGTGTCTTCGGAAAGATTCCTTTCCCCGGAGGCTGGACGATCGGCTGGATCATGCTTGCGAATCTCACGACAGCTCACGCACTAAAGTTTCGCGTTCGCGCGGAAGGTCTGAGATTGGCAGCCGGGATCGGCCTTGTAGTTGTCGGCCTGATCCTGACGGCTGGTGTCGTCATCACGGGCAATATGCAGACAGGGGTCGAGTACGGTGACACGGTGTTGGGACCCGGACAAATTTGGTATCTCCTCCTGAGTGTGCTTGGTATCTCGGGACTCGCAGCTCTGGCCACAGCGATCCTTGCCAAAGCCAGTTCAAAGCTGACTCGAGGCGTCATGCTGCTGATCGCGGTGTCATTGATCGGAGTCCTGCTTTACTTCGTGCTCGGCGGTGAAAAAGCACGGCTTAACCTGTCTTCAATGAGAATTCTGTGGCAGCTTCTCAAGGGCGCCGCGTGTTCGCTGGTTCTGCTGTTGGGGTCTAACCTGCTGTTCGACAAACGCGGAGGCATCGCATTGCTGCATTTTGGTGTGGCGATGCTCATGATCAGTGAACTTCAGGTCGGCCTGCTGGCCAAGGAGAACATGCTGTCGTTAGTGGAAGGAGAGACATCGGGGTTCATCCGAGATATCCGCGAACGTGAACTGGCTATCATCACGCAGAAAACGGATGGCAAAGATCAGGTCCTTGTGATTCCCGAAGAGCGATTGCTGAAGGCAGCGACAGCAGCTCCGGAGAAATCAGACGAAGCGGCTATTTCACCGCCAGCCCCCGGTCAAGTTATCAGCCTTCCCTCCTTGCCGTTTGATGTCGTTGTCCGTGAGTTTCAGCGCAACAGTCGATTGCGAGGCTTGATTCCTGGTGACAAATTGCGAACCGATGCCGGCTTGGGATCGTTTGCTGCTCCCGAACGACTAGAGCCCGTCACAGGGATGGATGACTCACACGATCAAAGCGCCATTTATATCGACGTGGTGAGCCGCGATGGTGGAAAAGTCCTGCAGACGATGCTGGTGGCTCAGAACGTCAGCGAACTGCGCGGCGCGCCGCTCGCGGAGAAAGCCACTGTTGATGGCAAGGACTACTTTTTCTACCTGCGATTTCAGCGCAACTATAAACCTTACGAGGTCAAACTGGTTGATGTCAGCCGCACGAATTACGTTGGGACTGCGACCCCGCGTGACTATCGGTCAGAGATTGAAATCACCAATCCGAATGATGGATCCACTGACAAGTTTACGTTGTGGATGAACAATCCTCTGCGCTATAAGGGTGAGACATTTTATCAGTCTGGATTTCAGGCTCTTGAAGACGGAAAGGAAGCGTCGACGATATCGGTCGTGAACAACACTGGCTGGATGTTGCCCTACATCGCCTGCATGATTGTGTCCTTTGGCATGTTTGCTCAGTTCGGACAGACTCTATTCAGGTTCCTTGATAAAACAGAACGGACAGCAAAGAAAGTTGCTCCAGAAGCACAGACGTTAAGCGTTGGCTCCTCAAGTCTTCTCGGTCGTCCGGGATTTGCACCAGCAAAGGTTGCAGATGCTGCATTGCTGACGAATCTGGAGAAGCCTTCTCTGATTGAATCGCTCTGGATTCCTCTGGTTATCGCATTGATTTTTGCGGCGTGGCTGGGAAGCAAGGCTCGCCCTCCAAAAGAAGATCCGAGCACCATGAATCTGTATGGCTTCGCGCAATTGCCGATCGCATGGAGCGGCCGCGCTCAGCCGATCGATTCAGTTGCTCGAACACAACTGCTCGTAAATTCTCACAAGTCTGGATTTGAAGGGGAGCTTGAATCGGCGGAGCTGAGTGAGCCGAAACAACGGAAGAAAATCCTGACGGCCTTCAGTAAAGCATGGCCCAATGCACCGGTGGCAGAACTGGAGAAGTTCGAGGGTTCATATACCGAGTGGATCGAAAAGATGGCCACGGTCAGTTCCTCTGGAAAAGACGCAGTGGAATCAAGAATGCGTTCCCTGATGGTACGTCGTCGGCCCGCTGTACAATGGTTGCTGGATGTCGTCAGCCGACCGGAAGTGGCCGCTCGTCATCGAATCATCAAGATTGATGATGATCAGGTTTTGTCATTGCTGGGTCTGGAAAAACGCGGTGGGCTCACCTATTCGATGGTTGAGATCCAGAAGAACATTAAAGAGCTGGATTCAATTCTGCAGAAGGCTCGCCAGAAGCAACGTGACAAGCAGGAAAACTCACTGACCACATTGGAGCGTCGAGTCTCGGGATTGTTCGAAACAGTCAGTCGGATTGATCAGCTTTCGCAGATGTTCCTGATGCGGAACTCTGACAGTTTACTGGGCTCATACATCGACTGCTGGAGAATACTTCGTCTGCTGGGCAACGAGCCCGCTGTGATGGCCGTTCCCACCGGATCAAGTGATGAACAACGATCGTGGGAAACGCTGGTTGGCGCCAATGCTGTGCGTCAACTGAATGAGCAGATGAAGCAAAATCAGCTCTCAACGTGGGACGAGTTTAATGCCTACATGCAGGACAAGTTGCCTCAGGAGCTGGTCACAAAATCAGTGATTGGCAGTTACAAAATCCTGGGGGGCGGCAGCGGAGAAACTCAGCAGGAAACAACAGATGGAAAGGTCATTCAACAACGAGCTGCTGAAGCTATTGCACGCGTCGATGACACGTTTCTGAGACAAATTCTCGGGCTGATCTCTGCTGCCGAATCGGGCAGCAGCGCAGAACAAATTGCCACCGCCGTTCCTCCGGAAAAGGCTCGCGAAATCGCATCAGAACGTATTTCTTCAGAGTTATTTGAAGTCTTTTCTGTCATCTCAGAATCAGATCCACAGGACAAACGTCTGCTGGAGATTCGCACAAAGTTGCAGAAGCTGGGTTCGGATGATGCTCCGGCTCTGGCAAATGCGATGAATGTCGAGTTGGCAAAACTTGTATGGGACGATCTCCACAAGAGAGCAGCCCACCTGTTGCCCGGCGGAGAGTGTTCAGACACCTTCGATAAGACTTCAGGCTACGTCGCGACGCTGCTGAAGACATGGCAGGATGGCGACGTTGAGGGATTCAATACCGCAGTCAGCAGCTACCGCGAAATGCTCGACTCCGGAACTGTGCCTCATGTGAACATGGCAACCGTTCGAAAAGAAGCCTGGTTCAATTTCTTTGAACCCTTCATGCAGGCCACATATCCGTATGTCATGGTGATCGTGTTCTCGTTTATGGGCTGGTTGTTCTTTGGCACAACACTTCGTCGAACGAGTCTGTTCCTGCTGGTTCTGGCCTTCGCTCTGCATTCCTTGGCATTGTTCATGCGTATGCAGATTTCGGGACGCCCGCCGGTCACCAATCTGTATTCGTCTGCCATCTTTATCGGATGGGCAGTTGTGATTGCCTCGTTCGTTGTAGAGCTCGTCATGAAGAACGGTATTGGCAATATTCTGGGAGCGTCTGTTGGTGCAGGCTCACTGGTCATCGCCCATTATCTGGCGCGCGATGAAGGGGATACTCTGGGCGTGATGCAGGCGGTTCTGGATACGACATTCTGGTTAGCGACTCATGTGGTCTGTATCACACTGGGATATGCGGCAACGTTCCTCGCGGGATTCATAGGGCTCTTCTACTGCGTCCAGGCGATTCTCGGGCGATCACTCGCTCCCGGCGGGAATGCATCGACATTTTCGGCGGAACTCAAGGACTGCGGAAAGCTGGTCTATGGGACTTTGTGTTTTGCGTTGTTCTTCAGTCTGGTTGGTACCGTTCTTGGCGGACTTTGGGCTGACGATTCCTGGGGACGATTCTGGGGCTGGGATCCTAAGGAAAACGGAGCCATGCTGATCGTCCTCTGGAATGCCGTGATCCTGCATGCTCGCTGGGACAAAATGGTCAACGATTATGGCACGGCCGTGTTGGCTATGATCGGCAATATTGTGACAGCATGGTCATGGTTTGGTGTTAACGAGCTGAAGGCCGGACTTCATACCTATGGATTTACCGAAGGCCGGTTGCTCGCACTTGGGGTCTTTGCTGGCGTGCAGTTGGCGTTGGTCATCGGGTTTGCCATGTCGTCCAAACTGGCCCAGCGTCGAATGTTAACCACTAAGTAACTGGCTTTACTTTCAACGAGGAACCAAACGAAGAGTGTCCTCTCCTCCATCGCGGCGAGGGTGACTTCCCCTGTTCAACCTCGCAGAAACAGTGGAGATCTATTGAAGGATCGGTTGATTCATGTCTGAACCGCTTGCCTGGATCAACGGACTTCTGCAACCATTTTCTCAGACAGGCCTTCCTGTCTGGGATCTTGGCGTTGTGGCCGGCGCGGCAGTAACGGAGATGGCTCGCACCTATCATCATCGACCGTTTCGACTGGATCAGCATATCAGCCGGCTGACAAATTCACTCATCGCGTTGGGGTTTCCTCGGCGTTGGAGCAGTGAGGAACTAGCCACGGCGGCGCAAGAGATAATTCGACACAATGCCTCACTGATTTCGAAGAACCAGGACCTCGGTATCGTGCTGTTTTCGACAGCCGGTTCGAACCCTACTTATCTGGCTGGTCTTGCTAATCAGTCGACAACGGTGATCCACACATTTGTGCTGCCATTCCACTTGTGGCACTCCGGTCTTCAGCATGGTGTGCGGCTGCGAATTCCCGATGTTCGACAGATTCCTGATGACTGCTTTCCAGTAGAACACAAGGTTCGGAACCGACTGCATTGGTGGCTGGCCGACCAGCAGGCTGCCAGGCTTGAACCGGGAAGTAAGGCATTGCTGCTTGATCATGCCGGATTCATCACCGAGACCAGTACATCGTGTTTCTACCTCGTCCGTGACGGAAAAATCTCAACTCCCGATCGAGGAATCCTGAGGAGTCTTAGCTCAGAGGTTGTTGAGGAGCTGGCGTCTGTTCTGCAGATCCCTTTTTTCCGTCGGCAGATTTCTGTCGATGAGTTATCGTCGGCCGACGAAGCATTTCTGTCATCAACTCCGGTCGGCCTGCTGCCCGTGAGCCATATCGACGGCCGACGATTTGAGATCTCGCAGCCAACGTCTGTTTTTTCGAGATTAATGGCGAAGTGGGAAACGCTGACCGGACTGAATCCGGCTCAGCAGATATTGGATGCAGAGACCTGACAGGAAAAGTCGTATTCTACAAACCGGACGTTAACGCGTTCCGGCTAACCGCAGCCCTTGAATTGCTCATTGCATTAGCGAAAATTCCGGGACTTCGAATCGATCTGGGCCAGCATCTTGCTGACATCATCCAGTCGCTCGCAAACCACATGGATGACATCGCCTTCTCGTTGCAAACGACCTGTCGCAAGAATAACTGAAGCAAAACGCGCGGCCTGACGGAAGTGCTGCCAAACGGATGGGTACACAACCAGATTGGCGATCCCCGTCTCGTCTTCAAGCGTGACAAATGTGATGCCACTGGCAGTAGACGGACGTTGACGCATCAATACCAAACCGGCCACTTTGACTCGACGATCCGGCTCCATTTCACTCAGCTGCTCCGACGTGACGGCCTTCAGCAGGATAAGCTGCTCACGAAGAAAACTCACGGGATGTTTTCGCAGCGTCAGGCCAGCCGACGAATAATCTTCCACCACTTCATCCTGAGCCGACATCACTGGCAGTTCCGGAGTTGCCTCGTCAACGGCGGGAATTCGTTCGTCGTCAAACAAGGGAAGACGATCGCGTGAGGGTAGGGATTTCCAGTAGGCACTTCTTCGATCAATCTCAATTGAAGCAAAGGCATCAGCACGGGCCAGCAATTGCAGGACAGAACGACTGAGCTGTGTGCGCCGCGCAAATTCCTCCAGGGACTGAAATCGCCCGCCGAGTCGCCGCGCGTCTTCGATCGTCCTCGCATACTCTTCTGAGAAACCTCGCAGCAGACGAAACCCAAGCCGCAGGGCATGAGACTGATCACGATGCGAAAATGGGGATTTGCCAGGATCTGCAGGTTCCTTCTGAGCTTCCAAAGTGCAGTCCCAGTCACTGGCATTTACGTCAGCCGGAAGGAGCATGACTCCATGTTCTCGCGCGTCGCGAACGAGCTGGGCGGGAGCATAAAACCCCATAGGTTGACTATTGATCAACGCAGCGGCAAAGACAGCCGGGTAGTAGCGTTTTATCCAAGAGGACACATAAACCAGCAACGCAAAACTGGCGGCATGAGATTCCGGAAAGCCATACTCTCCGAAACCGCTGATCTGCTTGAAGACACGTTCGGCGAATTCACCGTCGTATCCTCGTTCGATCATTCCCTGCACCAGCTTTTCATGAAATTTCGCAATAACACCCGTCTTCCGCCACGCCCCCATCGCGCGGCGAAGCTGATCGGCTTCTCCCGGAGTAAACCCGGCCGCCACAATCGCCAGACGCATCGCCTGTTCCTGAAATATCGGCACTCCCAAAGTCTTGTGGAGCACTGATCGCACGGCCGCGTTAGGATACTCAACCGGCTCTTCTCCAGCACGACGCCGCAGATAAGGATGAACCATGTCCCCTTGAATCGGTCCCGGACGCACGATCGCGACTTCGATCACAAGATCGTAGAAGCAATGAGGCTTCAATCGCGGCAACATGCTCATCTGCGCGCGACTTTCGATCTGAAACACGCCAACCGTATCGGCCGCGCTGACCATGTCGTAAACCTGAGGATCCTCGGACGGCACATTCGCCAACGTTAATGTGCGACCGTGATGTTTCTGAATCAGATCGAACGCTCGTCGAATGCAGCTCAGCATTCCCAGCGACAGACAATCAACTTTCAGCAACCCCAGTGCATCGAGATCATCCTTGTCCCATTGAATAACCGTTCGCCCCGGCATGGACGCATTCTCAATGGGGACCAGTTCGCTCAGAAGTCCGCGTGACATCACCATGCCACCAGAATGCTGCGAAAGATGTCGAGGGAATGTCAGCAATGAGTTCAGCAGCTCCAGCAGGCGACGTCCCAGTTTTGATTCGGGATCCATTCCTCCTTCGCGCATTCGCTCCGGAAACAATTCCGCGCGATCGACATGTTCCATCTGTCCGGCCAGCTTGTCGATTCGATCGTTCGACAGAGCAAGCGCTCTGCCGATATCACGGATGGCCGAGCGAGGCCGATACGTGATCACAGCCCCAGTCATTCCCGCCCGATCGCGACCATAGCGATCGAAAAGATACTGAAGCACTTCTTCTCGACGCTCGTGCTCAAAATCCACATCGATATCCGGCGCTTCATTGCGTTCTCGACTGACGAATCGCTCGAATAGAACATCAATCCGGCTGGGATCGACTGAGGTAACTCCGAGACAAAAACAGACCACAGAATTCGCCGCTGAACCACGGCCCTGACACAAAATCCCGCGTTCACGAGCAAATCGGACCAGATCGTAAACCGTCAGAAAATAGGCTTCGTAATGAAGCTCTTCGATCAAAGTGAGTTCATGCTGGATCAGATCGCGAATCTTTGGTGGGACACCTTCGGAATATCTCTTCGCCGCGCCAGCCCATGTGAGTCCGGCCAGATGTTCGATTGGAGAAACACCTGTTGGAATCAATTCTTCAGGGTACTCATAACGCAACTCATCGAGTGAAAATCGGCAACGGTCGGCGACTTCAAGAGTTCGCTCGATCAGATCCGTCCGGCCACCGAACAATTCGCTAAGTTCACTGCCGGACTTCAGATGGCGCTCGCCGTTTTGAAACAATTCATGCCCCAGCGACTGAAGCGACTGTGAACAGCGAATGGCGGTAACAACGTCATGTAGTGCGCGACGCCGGGCGACATGATAATGCACATCATTCGCAGCCACGATCGGGATACGACATCTCATTCCTTGCTGCAACCAACGCTGCAACAGGATCTCGTCCGCCGGACCGCTATGAAGTTCCGCTAGACCGTAACAGCGATCAGAAAAGATTTCTCGAAGCTTGAGGAGATCATGGTCTGCAACGGTGCAGGGCCCCTCCGACTGAAAGCGGCGTTCGAATCGCAGGCGAGTTTCTGTACTCAGAGGAACACAACAGATGAGCCCGTCAGCATGTTCTGCAACGTCGTTCACAGTCAGCCGACATTCTCCTTTGGGTGCGCGACGGCGGCCAACGGTGATCAATCTCGAAAGCCGACCATAGGCTGCTCGGTCTGATGCAAGGAAGACCAGAGCAGGGCCGTCCGACGGAACGATTTCCGCACCGATCAGCAGCCGCAGCCCCGCTTCTTTTGCCGCCACATGAGCCCGGACTACTCCCGCGAGGGAATTTCGATCCGTGACCGCCAATGAGTGAAGTCCCAGTTCTTTCGCTCGCGCGGCAAGTTCGTCAGCGTGGGAAGCCCCCTCAAGAAACGAGTAATTTGTACGGCAATGCAGTTCCGCATAAGGCACGGAAGGTTCCAGTTCCGCTTCCAAAACGCTGTCGTCGGAATGTGTCGCAGCAGAGAAACCGTCTGCAGGATGACTGGACGTCAGGCGTTGTCGACGTTTTGACGGTGGAGGATCTGGCATCTGCGAAGTGTAAGAGACAGGGACGGCGTTGTGGAAGATCCCGCGATAACCGGTATACTTCTCGGTTCTGATGATGATTCGCCGGCTCCGAAAAGGGTACGGTGCGAGAAATGTTTGATTAATGGTTCTTCAGGAACAAAGTCATGGCGATCCCTCAAGTTGTACCCGGGAAAACTCGGATTGGCTGGATTGGAACCGGGGTTATGGGATCCAGCATGTGCGGGCATCTCATGAATGCGGGTTTTTCTGCAACCGTCTATTCTCGAACTAAGCAGAAGGCCGAAGCCCTGATTTCTCGGGGAGCGACATGGGCCGCGACTCCGAAAGAGGTTGCTCAGAATTCAGACGTGATCTTCTCCATCGTGGGATTTCCGGCGGACGTGCGAGAAGTCATGCTGGGAGAGCAGGGGGCTCTGGCAGGGGCAAAGCCGGGAACTGTTTTGGTTGACATGACAACCAGTCAGCCATCGCTCGCCATTGAGATCCACGAAGCCGCAAAGCTTGCGGGTGTGCATAGCGTGGATGCTCCAGTTTCTGGTGGAGACATCGGTGCTCGCAATGCCGCTCTTTCGATCATGATTGGTGGAGACGCAGACGTCGTAAGTTCTTTACAGCCGATGTGGGAAGCCATGGGCAAGACCATCGTGCATCAGGGACCGGCGGGTTCGGGACAACACACGAAGACCGTCAACCAGATCCTGATTGCAACAGGCATGATCGGTGTTTGTGAAGCGCTGCTTTACGGATACAAGTCCGGGCTGGATCTGCCAACCGTTTTGAAGTCGGTCTCCAGCGGTGCTGCGGGAAGCTGGTCGCTGTCAAATCTTGGACCTCGCATCATCGACAACAACTTCGATCCCGGTTTCTTCGTCGAGCATTTCATTAAAGATATGGGGATTGCTCTGGAGGAATCACGACGCATGGGGCTTTCCCTGCCGGGTCTGGCCCTTGGTCAACAACTTTACCTGGCGGTGAAAGCGCAGGGATTTGGCCGGAATGGGACTCATGCGTTAATGCTGGCACTTGCAAGTCTTTCCGGGATCGACTGGCGAAAACGGGGCTGATTCGTTTGCAGGTTGCAATCGAAGGCCGTAGAAACATCGGCTGAATGTATTTTCAGGTGAGTCCTCACCAGCACACGCAGTGTCAAAGCGATTGCTGGTATTGATGCGGGTCAGGTTGGAGCCGCAATAAGAAGTCAATTAAGTTTTCTCTCAGAGTTTTTCGCACAAAGAATTGAGTCATGGCAAGACGTGGTGAATTGTTTTCGGGACTAACAGTGGCCCTTGTGACGCCGATGAACAGCGACGGCTCGCTGAACGAGAGCATGCTGAAAGCTCTTGTGGACTTTCACGTTGAAGCCGGAACAGATGGGCTGGTTCCGGTCGGCACAACCGGCGAAAGTCCGACGCTGTCTCATGACGAACATGAGCGAGTGATTGCGATCACCTGTGATCACGCAGCCGGACGAATCAAAGTCATGGCGGGCACAGGATCGAACAGCACAGCAGAAGCCATCCGCCTGACCGCTTCGGCGAAGCGTGCCGGTGCCACTGGCGCGTTGATGGTCGCACCTTATTATAACAAGCCGACGCAGGAAGGCTTCTTTCAGCACTATCGCGCGGTTGCCGAGCATGTTGATCTTCCGATCGTGCTTTATAACATTCCGGGGCGAACGGCCAAGAACATGGAGCCTGAAACAATCTGCCGGATTGCAGATACCTGCCCAAGTGTCGTGGCGATCAAGGAATCAACAGGATCGATGGACCAGGCGTCTCAGATTCTGGCCGCTTCTGATCTGACGGTGCTTTCGGGAGACGACAGCCTGACGTTGCCATTGCTGGCGCTTGGCGGCAGCGGGGTTGTTTCTGTGGCAGGAAACATCGTTCCTCAGGACGTTAAGGCGATGGTAACCGCATTTCAGACCGGCAACATTGCTAAAGCACAAGAGTTGCACCACAAGCTATTCCCGCTTTGCCGCGACATGCTTGGGCTTTCAACGAACCCAATTCCTGTGAAGGCAGCCATGAAACTTTTGGGGCGTGATTGCGGTGAAGTTCGCCTGCCGCTGACTCCGCTGACAGATTCTCAGCTTGCAGCACTTCGTACAACACTGCAACGCTACGGACTGCTCAACGTCTGACGACGACAGAAGCCGCTCGAACTCTGGTTTCGGGCGGCTTTTTAAGTTTCCTGAGATGCGGAGCAGAGAACGTCGCGAGTTGTCCGCTCCGACTACGTGTGGATACAATCCATAGAATGCTGAAGCAACTGAGCCAGGAGGTGTTGAGGCACCGCAGTGGTCACAAGGCAAGACGGCCAGTTTTCTGCTCGAGGTCATTTCCCGATTTTCAGTTGTTGCCGAGGGATGGGGTATGAGCGGTTTTTCGTTCGAGAATCACTCTTCGTATTGCCACCTTGAGTTTACGGACGAACTCCTCAATATGCCCTGGGAGCAGATCGAAGGAGCGACTAATCGCGTTCTGGGACTCATCCAGAAATCAAACATCGGCAGTGTCGTCGTGATTGCCCCGACGCTAACTCGGCTACCGGACGGGCTTCTTGCGAGTCTGCTTCGAATTTGGAAATCATTGGACTCGCGAACCCGGAATTTGATTTTCGTCACTGAGAGCGATGCAGTGAAGGAATCTCTGCAGATCAGTGGACTGCTTGAACACTGGCGCATCATGCCGTCTCGTGCGGCGGCACTGGCATTTTTGAAATTGGAAGACACCGGCGAGCTGGATTTGGTGAAGCCCGGGGAGAAGACTTCAAAGAACTTGTCGACCGACATTAAGCAATCCGTGTCGACAGAGCCGTTCCCCTTCGAAGCTCACAAGAGATACAACGGGATTCAATGCGACCCACTGCTTTCGAAACTGTCGTGGGCTGACCTTGAAGCTGCCGTGTCGGCCGCCATATCAAGCTTTGAACTGGCTGCGGCACCCAATCTGTTACTGGATCTTTCACGCCTGACGTACATCAACAGCGGCGTCGTGGCGGGACTTGTTCGGCTCTGGAAAGCTACTCAGAAACGTCAGGGGCAGTTCTCAGTCGTGAGCCCCCATGAGGACGTCACATCGGTGCTGAAGACTTCCGGACTTGCTCGCGTCTGGACAATCACAGATACCAGAGAAGAAGCGGCTTACGCGTTGGGTGTGTCAGAGTCGGCTCTTGTGGAAAAGCGAGAGAGAACTTTACTCGTCTCCGTCTCGGTCCCATTCTCGATTGTTGCTGCTTTGGCACTGATTCCGATGTTCCTGAAGCGTGAGACGGTACTGGGGGTTAACTCACAGTTGGCCGCATTGCTGTTAGGATCTGCCGCGTTGACGACTGGACTGATCGCCCTGATTAAAGAGGACGGTATACGGCGAAAGCTGTCAGCCGGAGCCGTGTTAATGAGCATCATGGTTCTGTCGACGCTGGTGTTTCGAGGTAACCCGATCAGTATTTTTCGATCACTTCAGGATTTTGTACCAAAACAAGAAAAAGCGAGCACCGTTAAGCCAGTCTCAGCAAAGTAGTTCGAATCCTCTTATTGTGGCCGTTCCCCATGAATACCGAAGATGTGTCACCAGGATCGTCCGGTTCTCAACTTGAGTCACGCACTCCTCTTCCTGCATCACGCAAAGAAACGCGTCTTGGGAATTCTGCCTTAGCTGCAGAACTCTCAGAACTACTCAGCGTTGTCGAGCCATCGTCACTCGTTAACGTCATTCTGCAGCGAGGCTTTGCTCATCGATCGACAGATATTCACCTTGATCCTGCCGAAGAGGGAACTCGAATTCGCTTTCGAATTGATGGTGCACTTCAGGATATTGTTCAGGTTCCAGCGGCGAAGGCTCTTCACATCCTCAGTCGGATAAAAGTTCTCGCCGGGATGGATATCACCGACAGGCGACTTCCTCAGGATGGGCACATTTCAGCGGCTCAACTTGCTGGACTTCCAAGAGATGTGCGCGTGGGCAGCAGCCCGACAATTCATGGGGAAAGACTTGTATTGCGCCTGATGCCCGATGCCACAGAGTTCGTCGCGCCGGAGTCCCTGGGTTTCACGGCAGAGCAGATGAATGATGTCCACTCATTGCTCGGGGCTCCCTATGGCTTGCTGCTCGTTGTAGGCCCCGTTGGAGCCGGGAAAACAACGACCGTGTATAGCCTGCTCTCTAGTCTGAATCAGCCGGACAGAAGTATCGTAACTATTGAGGATCCCGTTGAGCGACGAATCCCGGGAGCAAATCAGATTCAGGTTGACCCCAAGACAGGCTTGTTATTCACAAATGCCCTGCGAGGCGTTTTGAGACAGGATCCGAATATTATTTCTATTGGTGAAATTCGCGATGCTGAGACGGCTCAGATTGCCTGCAGAGCTGCCACAACCGGTGTGCTGGTTCTTTCAACGCTGCATGCCAACAACACGGCGTCGGCGATCGATGTGCTCCGCAACTTTGGCATCTCATCAATGACCATTGCCGATTGTTTGCGAGGCGTAATTGCTCAACGACTTGTCAGAACGGTCTCTGCAGATTCGCGAGAGGAGTATGCTGCATCCCCTGAGGAATGCTGCTCACTTGGCGTGCCACCGGAATCACCACCACAGCTGATCCGAGGTATCCCAACGGAACTGAATTTCTATACGGGATTTCGAGGACGCACGGCGGTGTTTGAGACCATGCTGATCACTCCCAGTCTCAGAAATGCCATCAACGAAGGTCTGCCTGCCTACAGACTTCGGGAGCAAGCCATAACAGAAGGACTCACCACACTGGAAGCATCAGCCAGGACTCTGGTTCTGGAAAAACGCACAGCAGTCTCAGAACTTCGTCGTTTGATTCACGACATGTCAGTCCAGACACCTCAGCAAACAAACGCAAATGCCTGAACAGAGAATGATCGCGACAGAGAATACCATTGTCAGATGCATTTCTCAGTCTCATGACGATGTCAAAAGATCACACATGGGTTATCGCGGAAAGTCGTCAACATCGACGGATACCAGAGATCAGGCTTTGACTGGATTGTTCCGGAAACAGGAAATTGCAGACTTGCCGATGGACCGTTAACAGCTTTCAGGGACGATCCAAGCAAGATTTGCTCGGATTATTGGCAGATCTGAAGCATGGTCAGCAATAATTTCCGGGGAAATTCTTAGACCTCGCGGGTGTTTTTGAGGTCTCCGCTATAATCAGGGGCACAACCCACGGTTTCTGAAAGGACGATCGAAACCGCGGTCTGAGATTTAAAGAAGAATTTGATACAGAGCACGAGGCTGCATCTTTCCAGGCTAGTAGCCGTATTCTGTCTCGTAACGAGTACAGATTGCTGTTTTCCCATAGAAGCTGAATTCAGTCAGGAACCGAGGATTTCATGTCGATTGCAACTACTGCTCCGGCTGCATCATCTCCCGTCAGCGCTGTGCCGGATGAGCGTGGTCGTTTTGGTGAGTATGGACG
>CAIJTV010000744.1:0-2472 GCA_903823635.1 uncultured Planctomycetaceae bacterium | reverse complement strand
TCTAATCGGGATTAATGCTGGCGACAACCTCAGACAGCTCAGAAGAAAGATCTTTGCGTTGTCCGGGGAAACAAGTTGAGGGCCTACGACTGGCAAGAGAACGACCAATAAAATGGCTGAGGGTGCCGTCCTCAGCAGCAGAAACAACGCCGATGTGCCTCGCGAGTCCTGATTACCAAACCATGTCGCAATCGCGGAACGAATCATTACCAGAGAGAATGCAATTGCAGTAATCAGTTGCAGTCCACTTTTTCGCCCCGAAATTGTTCCCAGCAATGATCGGGTTTCGAGAAGCACGATGATGCTGATGATGAATAACAGGAGATATTTTCCGTGGCGTTCCAGTACTGCCTGGTAAATTCGCCTTTGCTCCGGCGTTTTCATAGTCCTGTTGCCTTCGGGGGGCGACTGATTCTGTCAGTAATGAGTTATATGCTCCAGGGAAGAATCTACTCAGTTAGTCTGTTGATCGCCATGATTATGGAGGCATGGGATATTGAAACTGTGGCGAAAAGCGTCTTCTCACTCTTCGGCTGCGGGTCGTGTTTCATGAATGGACGTCGAGAAGCGTTCAGAGACTCAGCGGTGACGTGGTTACCTTCATACGCGGTGCGAGAATATCTCCGCAGTTTCGGGGACTTCTGGCGAGCTTTGATTTGGCGATATCAGCCCCACGGAGCCATTCTGCGGAAGGAAACGTTCGTTGTGAAGAGTTACTTTTCGATGGCCGAGGCCATGTCGCTGGGGGCTGGTTTCAGCAGAGTTAATCGGGCGAATCCGGGCAGGTTGGTTTGCGGCGGGCGGTTGGGGCTCTATCCTGCGTTTCCATCTTTCACCCGCGGCGATTTGGCCAAGGTGATCAGTAACCTCCCTTTTGCCATCCGCGCTCTTTGATGCCATTCATTCCCTCCGACTTCAATCCTGCTGGTTTTTCCGCTGCGGCATCATTTCTTGATTCCGGTTGTGGGGCCGAGTCGCCGCGATTTACGAGGAGTGTTCCATGACGTTCTTGAATGGAGCCCTCGCGTTTGGAGCTTTGGCGTTTGCTGTTCCGCTGATCATTCATATCCTGAATCGAAGCCGCTTTCGGACCGTCGAATGGGGAGCCATGCATCTCCTCGAATCGGTGATCAAAGTTAACCACAAAAGGCTCCATGTTGATCAACTGATTCTGCTGTTCGTACGCTGTGCGATTCCGGTGTTGCTGGCTCTCTGTCTGGCCCGGCCTATTCTGACCGGCTCCAAATTGCTTGAAGGTGACTCCCCGGTTTCGCTGGTGATCCTGCTCGATACAAGTTACTCGATGGACACTGTCGCCCCGTCCGGATCTCGCTTTGAGAAAGCCGTTGATGCGGCTTGTCAGATCGTGAATTCGGTCAGTCGTGGCTCTGAGGTCGCCGTGATTCAAACCGGTGGTCGACCTACGCCGCTTTTTGATCAGCCGGTCTTCGACAGCGAAGCCGTTGTTCGCAGGCTGCGCCAAATCAAGGCCGGGTATGGGGCCAGTGATATGCAGGCTTCACTTAATGAAGCATTGAAGACGGTCGACGCGATGTCACATGCTCGCCGCGAACTGATTGTTATCAGCGATTTTCAGCCGGCTGATTGGCAGGCGATTGGGCAAAACACCGCCGAATCCATTCGAGGGCAATTGTCGTCGCTGAAGATTCCCCCGGCGTTGACGTTGTTGCCGATTGGTCAGCCCGTAAGCAGTAATGTCTCTGTGGAGTCCCTCGAGTTCCCTCGCCGCGCCCTGGGAGTTGGGCAGCAGATTTCTGTGCGAGCAAATCTTCGCAATCATGGCGGCACACCAATTGAAAACGCCCGCGTTGTATTGAGGCTCGACGGAGCAGAATCGTCTGTTTCTCAAGTCGCTCTCGCTGCGAACGGGACGACTCAAACACTGTTCCCCTGTTCGTTTGATAAAGCGGGTTCGCATGTGATCGAAGTCGAAGTCATCGCCGACGATCCCCTGAAAGATGATAATCGTTACGCGGCTGCCGTTACGATCTGGGACAGTATCAACGTATTGCTGGTCGATGGAGATCCCAGCGGGCAGCCTTTGCAAAGTGAAACGGACTATCTGTCGATTGCTCTGACGCCATTTACTTTTGGTCGAGTACGTCTGGCGGATCTTGTGCAGACCCAGACCGTGCAGTCGAAAGATCTCACGGAAGAACGTCTGAAGACATCGCGCGTTGTTGTGCTGGCGAATGTCTCAAAGCTGGAGCCCGCTCAAGTCTCCGCGTTAACGGCTTTCGTCAACGATGGCGGCGCTTTGCTGGTCTGTGCCGGAAACAAGATCGATTTGAATTGGTATCGCGAACAGATGTTTGCAAATGGTGGCGGACTGCTGCCAGCCGCGTTTGGGATTCTGAAAGGTCAAACCGAGCCAGACGGGAAGGCTGATGCTGCAGCCGGAACGCTCAATAAGAGTTCTCATATTGTCGCGCAGCATTTTGACCATCCAGC
>CAIJTV010000743.1:0-3427 GCA_903823635.1 uncultured Planctomycetaceae bacterium | reverse complement strand
TCGAAGTGCCGAGAGATTATGTCAGCAGGTTTCTGAATTTCAGCCTGATTGGGCCGTTTTGGGGGCTCCGGATGCGGCATTGCCGGCTTCGCGTGTCGGAATTTCCGGCGGTTCGACAAAACAAGTTGCGTGGCATCAGGGACTGGAGAAAGTTCCGAAGCTCATCCAGAACGCTGAGATTGACACCGTCGTGTGTGCCATGGTCGGCGCTGCCGGTTTGCCAGCCACTTGGGCTGCAGTGGACGCAGGAAAGCGGGTAGCTCTGGCCAATAAAGAGTCGCTGGTTGTCGCCGGGTCACTGATCATGCGTCGAGCAGTTGAGACCGGAGCGGCCGTAATTCCGGTGGACAGTGAGCATAGTGCGATCTATCAATGCTTGCAGAGCGGGCGTCGTGCGGATGTTCGGCGAGTCATTTTGACGGCCAGCGGCGGGCCTTTTCGAGGCTTTTCGAAGGATCAGTTGCGAGATGTGACTCCTGAGATGGCGTTGAAGCATCCGACGTGGAACATGGGGCCAAAGATTTCCGTCGATTCCGCGACCATGATGAATAAGGCTCTGGAGATCATTGAAGCCAAGTGGTTGTTTGGGCTTGCTCCTGATGAGATTTCTGTTGTGATTCATCCGCAGTCCTATGTTCATTCACTGGTAGAGTTCCGGGATGGTTCAGTGATTTCCCAGATGTCTCCACCGGACATGAGGTTGCCGATACAGTATGCTTTGATGTTTCCGCTGCGGCCGGACGGGCCTGCTCGGAAGCCAGATTGGACTCAGCCTCAGACACTGGAACTGCTGCCGCCTGACTTCGATGCCTTCCCGGCATTGCGATTAGGCTTTGAAGCAGTTCAGCGAGGCGGAACGTGCGGCGCTGTCCTGAATGCCGCCAACGAAGTGGCCGTAGCGCGATTTTTGAATCGTGAACTGCCTTTCTTCCGGATTACTCAGGTTGTTGAAGATGTATTAAACCACCATCAATTCGATGCACAGCCAACGATGGAGCAACTGCTTCAGATCGACAGCTGGGCTCGGGAGGAAGCAGCTCGGTGGAAGACCTAGCTTTTCAATTATTCGCGGCTACTGATTTGAGTGCCGTACTCACCAAGTTTCTGAATATCCTCTCGGTTGTTCTGGGGCTCGGGCTCGTCATCTTCTTTCATGAACTCGGACACTTTGCGGTCGCCAAGTGGTGCGATGTGCATGTGGAACGATTCAGCATCGGGATTGGTCCGATCCTCTGGAGTCGCCAAAAGGGCGAAACGGAGTACGCCCTGTCCGCGCTTCCGTTCGGCGGCTATGTCAAAATGCTTGGGCAGGACGACATGGATCCGAATCAGATGACCAGTTCGGAGATTGCCGAGAACCCTCGTTCCTATTCGGCGAAGACTGTTCCTCAGCGAATGGCCATCATCTCAGCCGGTGTGATCATGAATGTGATCACGGGGTTTATGTTCTTCGCGACCTGCTATTGGTTTGGCGTGTTTGAGCCAGCACCGGTTGTGGGCTCTGTGATTACAGGATTCCCTGCGTGGCAGGCCGATATTCGGCCGGGTGACCGAATTCTGTCGGTGAACGGTGAATCCATTCGCAGCTTCAGCGATCTTCAGGAAGCGGTCATCCTTTCCGCTGGCGATGTGACTTTGGCAGGAACTCATACCGACGGGACCTCATTCAACCATATTCTGACTCCACTGCAATCATCGTCAGTCCGATCCGTGGGGATACGACCTGGAGCAATCGCCCAGATTGCGGATCAGATTGAGAAGCCCGAATTGATTTCCGATGCCGGAATGGCGCTCGAGAAGGCTTCGACGGATTTTCTGCCTGGCGACAAGATCCTGAGTATTCAACCAAAGTTGCGAGAAGGCGAGTCTGTTCCGGTGACAGCCGATAAGGGCGACGCCAGCCCTGCAAAGCCTTTGCCGTTTTCGTTGTTGCGTTACATGACGTCGCGGTATGCCGATCGCGAATTGGTCTACACCGTAGAGCGATCAGAAAAAACGGGCGATGCGGAAAAAACGGGGGCGACGAAGACCGTTGAGATTACAGTGCCGCCATCCGAGATTCGTTCGATCGGCCTTTGGATGGCTATGGGCCCGGTTCTGGCTGTTCAGAAAGATTCAGTTGCCGAAAAGGCTGGCATCAAAGTTCGCGACATCATTGTTTCTGTGGATGATCAGGAACCCGGCAAGACCATTGATCCACTGCAACTGCCTGTCTACTTTGGCGATCGAGGCGGCAAGCCAGTCAAAGTCGTGGTGAAGCGAACGACCCCGAATGGTGATGAACAGGTTGAACTGGAGTTGATTCCTAAAGTCGATGCGCCAGGTTGGCTGGATTCGCCGGATTTCAAAGCCAGTCCGCTTAGTATTCCATCGCTGGGTCTGGGTTATCAGGTTCAACCTCGAATTGCAAAAATTCTGGAAGGCTCAGAGGCTGAGAAGCTGGGTGTCTTCAAGCCGGACATGAAGATTACTCGGATTGATCTGATTCATTCCGATCCGACATCAGACGCCCCCGATGCTTTGGGTGATGCGAAGACTCCAAAGGAACTGGACCTTGCTACCCTGGATGCGAAAGAGCCCGGAACTCTGGAGCAGATTAACTGGGCCTGGGCGTTTGCAGAGATTCAGCGGGTGCCGAACCGACAGATTCGCGTCTATTTTGATGATGGTAAGAATAATGGTTCGGAAGTCTTGAAAACTCACGAAGTTGCCACGGGCTGGTATCGCTGGTTTAGAGGATTCAATGGCAGCATCTGGCAGGACGATCGCGAACTGCAAAAGGGAAAAACGTTTGGCGAAGCGATGTCCTTAGGAGTTCGACGAACTCGCAAGACGGCAAACTCAATCTACATGACCCTGCACTCTTTACTTCGTGGCAGTGTTTCTTTGGATTCGATGAGCGGTCCTGTGGGAATTGCAAAGATCGGTTACATGGTGGCGGAGCGTGGCCTGATTGATCTCATGATGTTTCTTGGATATCTCAGCATCAATCTGGCGATCCTCAACTTCCTGCCGATTCCAATCCTGGACGGTGGTCACATGGTCTTCCTGTTCTGGGAAGGGATCACACGTCGCAAACCAAGTTCTCGCGTGATTGGATGGGCTCACGGTTTTGGATTGCTGTTCATTATTTCTTTGTTCCTCTTTGTCATGTATGTCGACCTGAGTTCATTGATTGGCGGCGGAGATTGAACTGGTGTCGTGGATGAGTTTTGGAGCATGTGATTCGCCGTGTCTATCAGCCCGCTACATCACCTCGATTTCTTGCAGCGTATCGGCCACGAGGTACGCGAGGTGGGTAGAGTTCACTGGTTCAACTGCGGGGCTCGTGTCTTTTCCAGTTTACCATATGACCGAGATGTAGACGCTCATTCGATTGATCTCCGTGAGATCCTGAGATCTGACGGACTGGTTGCCAGATTTGGCT